>QKJV01000483.1 GCA_003249165.1 Desulfobulbaceae bacterium
ACCCGGCAGTAATAGAGGCATATCTTGGCAGTGAGGACGACGATGAGTGAAACAATGCTGAAAATCACCGATCTTGAGGCAGGTTACGGCTCCATAGCAGCAATCAAGGGGATCTCACTGGAGGTCAATCGAGGCGAAATTGTCACCATCCTTGGCGCAAACGGTGCGGGGAAAACCTCCACCATGCGCACCATCAGCAAACTGGTAAAACCGATCCGGGGAACCATCATTTTTAAAGGACAGGATATTACGGCCATGCCCGCCCATAAGGTTGTCGCGCTCGGTATGAGCCAAGCACCTGAAGGGAGACGTGTTTTCGGTATCCTGACGGTGCGGGAAAATCTGCTGCTTGGCGCCTACTCACAGTCACAGGTCGACAAAGATGTACTTGACTGGGTTTATGAACTGTTTCCCCGTCTCAAAGAGCGGGAGAAACAGCTTGCCGGAACCCTGTCAGGCGGAGAACAGCAGATGCTTGCCATCGGCCGGGCATTGATGAGCAAGCCCGATATGCTGCTGCTTGATGAACCGAGCCTCGGCATTGCACCGATTCTGGTAAAAGCCATTTTTGCCCAGATAAAAAAGATTGCAGCGACCGGAGTAACCGTCCTGTTAGTTGAACAAAACGCAAAAGCAGCGCTTAAACTTGCCGATCGCGGTTACGTTCTGGAAGTTGGCAAGATCATCTTTTCAGGCACTTCCCAAGAACTTCTGGCATCCGAGCGAATCCAGGAAGCATATCTGGGCAAAAAGCTGGACCAGTAAGCCTCTATGCCAAAATCAGCTACGATTGGTGGGGCAAACACCACCCGCGGCATGCTGCTGGTTTTAGCGGCTGCCTGTCTCTGGGGCACAACCGGAACTTCACAGGCACTGGCGCCCGAGACGAGTTCTCCGCTCACAATTGGAGCCATGCGGCTGGTTATCGGCGGTATTGCGCTGACCTTGCTTTCGCTGATAAAAGGCGGACTCAGGAACTGGAATTTTAATTATCCGCTTATTCTGCTCACCGGATTCTTTGTTGCTCTCTATCAGGTCAGCTTTTTTTCGGGTGTAAAACTCACCGGTGTTGCCGCCGGAACCATTGTCGGCATTGGCTCATCCCCTGTTTTCGCGGGTATTCTTGATCTCATAGTCTCCAGAAAGCCTCCAGGAAAACGCTGGTATTTCTCAACCTTTCTGGCTATTGCAGGATGCACCGTGCTTGTGCTCAACAGCAGTACAATTCACATCAATACGCTTGGTATCCTGTTGGCCATGATTGCTGGACTGGCCTACTCCTCCTACGCACTGATTATCAAGATGCTGATTGTCGATCGCGATGCCGAGGAAGTTACCTCACTGGTCTTTTTGACCGGGGCATTTCTTTTAACCCCTATTTTGTTCACCCACGACCTGAGCTGGCTGAAAGAGATAAACGGATGGCTGCTGATGCTCCATCTGGGAGTGCTTGCAACCGCTCTCTCCTACTATCTCTTTGCTCGCGGCATAGAACACATTCCTGTGTCCTCGGCTGTGACATTGAGCCTGGCAGAGCCTCTCACGGCAACAATACTGGGAGTCCTGGTTGTCGGAGAAACCCTGTCCGCTATTGCCTGGGCCGGCCTGTTGCTTATTCTTTCAGGCATCATCGTTCTGGTCTTTCCGGTAAGACTGATTCAACAGAGAAAAGCTGCGCTAAACTGAGCACTACAACCTGAATCCCCAATAGTGGAGAAATCCGCTGAAATCACGCAGGTCAGAGGCTTCTCTTGCCCATGGCTTCAGGCTGGTGTAGAAGACCGGCCCGTCATCAATATCCTGGCCGAGATACTTGTCTTCTCCAACCCGATAATCCAGAACCCACCAGCTGATAAAAAGGCGCTCCCATATTTTCTGGCTTCTTTTCACATAGCCCGTTCTGCTGCCTCCTGATTCAAAAAAACTGGTTGAATAGCTGTTTCCCGTTTCAATATACTTCAGACTTCTCATCGGCTTGATCGCAATATCTGCCGTTTCAACGCCCTCAACCTCTGTGGCCTTATCCAGCCAGGCATCCATAATCCTGTGAGTTGCTGCTCTCACCTGAACATGAAACTGCGGCACAGTATCAACATCTTTGTCTATCTCAAACATCCCCGGCAGAGTCTCACCGTAGATATTCTGTTTACCTTGCTGCCAGCCGGACGGCAGACTTTCTTTTGCCAGATAACTGGTCGGAATAAATGCAAGGTAACAGCCGCAGGTATGCAGACTGGTATATAATACCGGCTCATTCTGCCCATTGACAGTAACTATGATCAGGAGGCCGATGTTTTCACCGGCACCTAGATAAAATGGAAGAAAGCTCAAAGGCGTCCCTTGAAAATGCACCCGATAAACGAAGTTGCTGTATTGCTGACCGCTGTCTCCGATAAAGGATCGCTGTTCACCATAAATGGTGGGTATCTCCGGATCGACAAGAACCATTTTATCGCGTTCAGAATAAATTACCCCGCCAATTCGGTTATACGACTCTTCAGGGGCTTGAATATAAAACTGCGGAGCATACAGCTGCAAAGGACTTTCTTTCTCGTTTATTGTGTAAGCCAGCGTATCAGACGGTAATATTGCCCTATATGAACCGCAGCCTGAAAGCAAAGAGATAAAAAACAGTACAGGAAAAAACAAAGGCAATATTCGAGACATGATATTACTCCTTATCTATCAGGACTTTGCCCGGACAAAGAAGGCAAAGTTTTTGAAAAACTTGAGAATTTCAGTTTTTTCCTCTATTCTTAAAAAGAACTTTCATTCTCTCACAATAGCTCAGGATTACTCTTATGACCAGTGATTGCAGTCAGATTTTTCACAATCTCAATACCAATATCCAGAAAGTTGTTCAGGGAAAATCAGAAATGATCAGGCTGCTTCTCGCCGCCTTTTTCTGCGGCGGACACGTTCTGCTCGAAGATGTTCCCGGTACCGGCAAAACAACCCTTGCCAAAAGTCTGGCCCGTTCAATCGGTACCGGATTCAAGCGAGTCCAGTTCACACCGGATCTGCTTCCATCAGATATCCTTGGGGTCTCTATTTTTAACCAGAAAGAAGAAAAATTCATTTTTCACCAGGGACCGGTTTTCACCAACATCCTGCTGGCTGATGAGATCAACAGGGCAAGCCCGAGAACCCAGGCCGCGCTGCTTGAATCGATGGGAGAAAGACAGGTGACCATAGAAGGCAAAGAATACCAGCTGAACAATCTCTTCTTTGTTATTGCCACCGAAAATCCGATTGAATCACACGGCACATATCCTCTTCCAGAGTCTCAGCTTGACCGTTTTATGGTGAAATTGACACCCGGTTATCTCAGTCGCGATCAGGAGGCCTCTGTTATCGCCGACCAGCTGCACCAACATCCACTTGATGATACTGAGGCAGTAATATCAGAAGCCGACGTTTTTCATGTCCGCAAGGCGATTCATTCTGTCCGGCTGAGCGATGAGCTGAGATATTATATTGTTGATCTTGTCAGTGCAACGCGTCAGGCTGAACAGGTTTCTGTGGGATCAAGTGTTCGCGGCTCACTGGCCTTAACCAGAATAGCACAGTCTCTAGCGCTTTTCAGCGGACGGGAGTTTGTTGTACCGGAAGATATTACAGAAGCAGCACCTGCTGTTATCAGCCACCGGCTGCAGCTGGTACCTCAGGCAAAGTTTGCAGGAATAACGGATGAATCAGTTGTACAGGAGATCATTCGCCGTACTCCATTGCCGAAATGAACAAAATCATCTATTTCATAATTAAATTCACCGCCCGGTGCAAAAACGCTATCGACCGTCGGGCGACCACCAGCGGCAAAATTTTTCTCTTCATGGCAGCAGTCTCATTTTTTTTCGGTCTTAACCCCGAAAGAAACATGTTTTTTCAACTCTTCCCTATTCTGTTCATCCTGCTGCTGATCAGCTTTTTATTCTCACTCAGACTGAAAACAACAATCACCTGCAGTCGATCCCTGCCGTCGACCGGTGTTGCAGACAGCAGGATTATCTACCCTGTTCATTTGCATAACAATGGGTCAAGAGCCATAAACGGTATTCTCTTCCGTGAATGGCAACAAAAATTCCTTCCAACCTATCAGGAAGCCAGACAGCTTTTTCTCGCCCGATCCGGTAAACCAAAAGGGTTCTTTTCAAAATCAGGTATCGAATTTTTGATCGCCGAATTTTTCCCTCCCGCAATAATTGAACCTGATGAGTTTGAGCTGCCGCATTTATCCGGCAATACAGGTATTGATTATCGGGTATCCCTGACGCCGCACAAAAGGGGAAATCATCATTTCGACGGATTCAAATTGTATCGCAAAGACCCTTTCGGCCTATTTTTTTCGGCAACTACAATAAAATCGCCGGCCAATCTGCTGGTTCTGCCGAAACTGTATCCGGCTTCCAAACTGCAGTTTAACGGAGGAAGAAAATATAATCAGGGCGGCATTACAGCCTCAAAAGATCATGGAGATTCTGAGGAATTCATCAGCCTGAGGGAGTATATGCAGGGAGACCCGCTTAAACACATTGACTGGAAAAGTAGTGCCAAAACCGGCAAGATTATCGTTAAACAATTTAAGAGCGAATATTTCTCCCGTTACGGCATGGTGCTCGACACCTTCTGTTCACAGCATAATGAAGATCTGTTTGAAACATCTGTTTCAGCGGCCGCTTCTTTCTTCATGGCGCAGGATCTCGGCGAGAGTGTGCTTGACCTTCTCTTCGTCGGCGACAGGTGTTATCAGGAAACAGCTGCCAGAGGCTCAAATGAACAGGTTCATTTTCTTAAAATTCTGGCATCTGTCCAGCCATGTCATGACAATAGGTTCGCTGATCTGCATGCCCTGGTAAAAAGTCATATAGATCAGTTAAGCGGCATCGTGCTTATCTTTTTTCGTCTCGACGAAGAACGCAAAAAGCTTGCCAAACTTGTCAGTCAGCACAAAATACCGCACACCATTATCCTTCTTTGCAGAAGTAAAGAAGATGCCGGGAAAGAATTGAAAAGGCTGGACTGGAAAAACCCGGTCATTCTGGTGGAAAAGAATAAAATCGGAGAGCAGCTGACAGCAATATGAAAACACCGCCATTTTTCATAGGCTCTCTCCTGCTTTTCTGGGGTGTTGAAAGTGAACATATCGTCCTTTCAATTCTGGCGGCAATTCTTTTGGAAGGCCACCGTTTTATTAATGAAAAATGGACGCTGAGTGAAGATGATTTCATTCGAATTTCTGATCTAACCTCGGTCATATTGCTCGCAGCCATCGCACTCATCCTGCTCAATAAGGAACCCTTGTCATTTTTCAGAGAGACTGCAATCTGGCAGCCGCTCATCCTGTTGCCGTTAATGCTGGCTCAGCTCTACTCAACCAATGATAAAATCATTATCGGCACCAGGATCGGCTCCAAAAAGCAGAAAAATTATCGTCACCCGCCGATGGATTTCACTCTCTACTACGTAACACTCTCGTTGCTATCCGTCGCCGCGGCTAACAGCCGGTCGGCAATTTTTTTCCCTTGTATTTCCATCCTGCTTTCCTGGCTTCTCCTCTACAACCGAGGAAAAAGCTTCTCAATTACTGTTTTTATCAGCTGTCTTCTGCTCGCCGGCAGCGGCGGCTATTTCGGCTACCTCGGGTTCGAAAAGGTGCAGGAACAGTTCAGAATAGCAAGTTGGCAGCTTGTCCGCTCATATTATTACAACCGTTATCGAGACCCCTACAAAGCATCTATCGCCACCGGTTCAATCGGCCAGTTGAAATTAAGCGGAGAAATTCTCATCCGTATTCCTCGCGGCAGCAATCCTCCACCTTCGTTATTAAAAGAAGCAAGCTACAACACCTTTTCCGGCAACCAGTGGATGAACACGCATCAGCTATTCGAACCTGCCGTTCTTGCTGACGAATCAATCTGGGACCTCACTCCACCGCCTCATCCGAAAGGGCGCGCCATTATTCTTGAACAGAATATGGAACGGGAGCGGGGTCTGATCGCCCGGCCGCCGAACAGTTTTAAACTCGTATCATCCAGCCTGTTTGAACTTGAACTCAATCCGGCAGGAACGTTACGGGCCATAGACTGTGCTCCGGTGGTTACCGGGACATATTATTACTCACAGCAGCCTCTTGAACCTGACCCGCCAGCCCAGCAGAACCTTATCATCGCCAAAAGCGAAAGTGAAGTGATTACCAGGGTTGCAGCCTCAATCTGGCACGCAGATTCAACCGCACAGGAAAAGCTGAGCCGTCTTGAACAGTTTTTCCTGAAAAATTTTTCCTACTCACTCGACCTGCAGGATGAGGGAGAGAGGCAATCCGTTTTGGCTAACTTTCTTCTTTCAACCCGAAAAGGACACTGTGAACTTTTTGCTTCTGCCACAACCCTGCTGCTTCGGGCCGGCAATATCCCTACCCGTTACGTGACCGGATATGCCGTTGAAGAATACAGTGCGCTTGAAAAACGATACATTATCAGGGCAAGACATGCCCATGCATGGTGTGAGGCATACGTTGACGGCAAGTGGGTGGTGGTAGACAATACTCCCCCCGACTGGTTCAATCAGGAACGAAGTTTTAGATCGTTTTTCGAACCGGCTAAAGATCTTTATGCCTATCTGCGCCAACTCTACAAACGGTTCAAGGTAAACAGTGAACAGAAGTATAATACCCTGTTTTCAATTATCGTTGTTATTCTCTCGTGTCTGCTGGTTTTCAGTATATACAGACGACTGCAGATGAAAAAGGTGGAAGAAAAAGATCTTGAGAGACGCATTTTCACCCCTCAGGATTCCCCATTTATCCTGCTGGAAAAGTGGCTGGAGGCAAAAGGCCTGCCGCGCCAGGAAAATGAACCTTTTGCGCAGTGGCTCACCAAAATAGACACCATAGCACCAATTCCTCATGAAGAAATCATCAGGTTGTATTCACTTCATCAGAAACTGCGGTTTGATAATTCTCAGTTCACCCTGGGTGATCATACCGTTTTAACAGAAGGTGTTAACCAGATCATCTCTGAACCCTGAAACGGGGTTCTCCATCACGCTATTTTAGTAATTAGTTAACTTTAAATTCACTATTATTGATAAAGAACATATGTTCTTTATTTTATTGTGTTTTTGCAAATTACTCCCACGTAACAACACCATCACAGGCAAAAAACCTATGATTTCACTTGCTTTCATCTCCTTTTTATTTTAAAACCGCAGCCAAGGGTAATGAACATATGTATCATAACTCTACTTGAGAAAAGGGATCGTTTGGGTGTAGAATGGTTATAGCTACCTCTAAGTATTAAGCATATGTTTAATATCGTTTCTCAAATCTGGTTATAACCAGTAACAGAAGTTTTAGAGATGGAGCCAGTTTCCTTATGGCAAACAACAGAATTGAACTGAATCTTCACAGACAGATCGCTGAACTTGGCGCCAAGGATATGGAAGTCTGCATGCAATGCGGTAATTGTGCAGCCTCCTGTCCTCTTTCCTCCAACGAGACATCTTTCCCGAGAAAAATATACCGTTATCTGCAGCTCGGCTTAAAAGATAAAGTTCTCGAATCGCCTGAACCATGGCTCTGCTATTACTGCGGAGAATGCAACACCGACTGCCCGAGAGGTGCAGAACCGGCTGAAACGATGATGGCCACCAGAAGATGGCTGACCACCCAGTATGACTGGACGGGGCTTGCCCAGAAATTTTACGCCAACCCGGTCTGGGAAGTAGGAGCATTTGCCCTTATCACCCTGACTGTCATGGCTATCTTTCTTCTCTTTCACGGCCCGGTGATAACAGACAGGGTGGAGCTTAATACATTTGCTCCTGCCCATTACGTGCATATCGGCGATGAAATCATGATTCTCATCGTCATGGGGCTTTTATTCTCCAACGCGTTCACCATGTTTCGCAAGATCATGCAGGGAACCAAAGTTCCTCTGCATCTCTACCTCACGCAGGCGCCTGTATTCATCATCAATTATTTCACCCAGAAGCGGTGGCGTAAATGCGGCACCGGACGCTCAAGTGCCTGGTGGCGTCATATTTTTCTTTTCTCAGGCTGGGTGGCCATGGAAGTGCTGGTGATGATCTTTCTCACAGCCTTCCAGACAGATATTGTTCACCCCTTCTGGCATCCGACCAGAATCGTCGGGTATTATGCAACCCTTGCCCTGCTGTTCGGCTCCGGCACCATGCTCTATTCACGGCTCTTTCTGAAAGAGGAAAACCTGCACCGTTATTCTGATTTCACAGATCTCTTTTTCCTGGGACAGATCTTCGTTATAGCGATCACCGGCATTGCCGTGCATATTACACGTCTTGCTGGCTGGCCGATGCTGACTTATTCCATCTACGTCTTCCATGTTGCCATCTGTGTTGCCATGCTGATGATTATGCTGCCGTTTGGTAAATTATCGCATCTTCTTTACCGGCCTCTGGCAATCTTTCTCTCAACCATAAAAGAGAAAGCCCAGACAGCATCGCTTTCATCACTGGCCACCATTGAAGAGGCCATCGGCAACACCTTTCAAAGCTGCATGCAATGCGGAGCCTGTACAGCATCGTGCCCAATCAGCCGCAGTGCCTCTTTCAGTCCCCGCCATATCCTGCGGAGTCTGGCCATAGGTAAAGCAACCAATATCTCAGCCGATGTCGCCGCCTGGGAATGTACCACCTGTAATTCGTGCGTTGAAAGCTGCCCGCGGGGAATCCCGTTAAAAGACCTGATCCTGGCACTGCGTGAGCAGACAGTGAATACCGCTCTTGTTCCACAAACGGTCAACAAGGCATTAACAAGCCTTGATTCGCGCCAGAACCCATGGCAGCAGAAGCAGAGCGAGAGGAAAAACTGGCATAGCAACAATCACATTGAACCCTATAACCCAGATCATGAATTTTGCCTCTTTACCTGCTGTTCCATCGTCTACGCTGAAGAAGGCTCCCATAACAAAGAATCGGGCACAGCCCTTGTCAATATTCTGAATAAGGCAGGAATCAATTTCGGTTCATTACATGATAAAGAGGGATGCTGCGGTGAACTTGCAGTCAACAGCGGCTTTGCAACTCTGCAGAACAAAATAGATTCGCGCAATACCAATGTGTTCCATGAAGCAGGGGTAAGAAAGCTTATTGCTTTCTCTCCGCACTGCTACAACGTGTACAAGAACAATAACAGCCAGACAGCTGAGATCATGGAAACACTTCATTACACCGAGCTTGTCAGCAGGAAAATATCAAGCGGTGAGCTTGTGCCGGTTAATGAAGTGAAGAAGAAAGTCACCTTTCACGACCCATGTTACCTCGGCCGCTACAATGCCATCTATGATGAGCCAAGACAGCTCATCAACTCGATTCCCGGTATCGATTTTGTCGAGATGCCGAATAACAGAGAGAGAAGCATCTGCTGCGGCGGTGGCGGCGGCGGAGTCTTCAAAGACAGCGGCAGTCCGTTCAGCAATGCTGCTCTTAGGCTGCAGGAAGCGATTCTGACCGGTGCCGATACGCTGGTTGTTGCCTGCCCGCATTGTATGCAGGTTTTCAGCAGGACTCTGGAAGAAGGAAATCTCAAGGGCAAAATCAAATTACAGGATCTTGCCGAACTGTTTTTTGAATCGATAAATTGAACGGGGCGTACAAGATGAAAAGCAACCCGACAACTTGCCCAACAAATAGCAAGGAGCAAAACAATGAGTGATTACGAGCCTAAGATAGTGGCCTTTTTCTGCAACTGGTGCACCTTTACCGCCGCAGATCTTGCTGGAACAAGCCGACTGGCCTACCCGCCCAACATGAAGATCATCCGTATGATGTGCAGCGGCATGGTTGACCCCAAGTATGTCCTCAAGGCATTTCTCAACGGTGCTGACGGCGTGCTGATCGGCGGCTGCTGGCCGGGTGACTGTCATTACATCAATGGCAATCTCAAGGCTAGAAGACGGGTTGCACTCCTTACCGAGCTCCTCAAACAATACGGTATCGGTGAAGACAGGCTCTGGCTGCGCTGGATTGCTGCAAGTGAGGGAACAATGCTTCAGGAAGTAGCTGTTGAGATGACGAAAAAGCTGAAAGAAATCGGCCCGAGTCCACTCAGCAAAAATCATCGTAAAGCAATCTGAGAGGGAGAAGAACCATGACAACATCTATTCAGGCATCGTATGCACAGGGTGAACTGAACACCCAGCTCGCCGGATTTTTCAGAAGCCTGCTCGAAAAAGGTGTGGTGGATGCACTTCTGCTCCCGGCCAAACAACCGCCTCACGGGGTTACCCAGACCCTGATCACCAACCCGGACAGTCTTCAACACATCGACCCTTTTGCACCGGTCGTTCCGCTCAATAGTGCAAAGCTGGTCAGTTCACTCACTGCCATGCCGCCTGCCGAAAAAATCGGCGTCGTCATTCGATCCTGTGAACTCCGTGCTGTAATCGAGCTTGTAAAACTTAAACAGGCTACCACAGACAACCTGCTGATTATCACCATGGACTGTCTCGGCCGCTACGAAAATACCGACTACCGTCAATTTTCAAAGACCTCCACAACTGAACAGTTTCTGGCCAATGCACTTGACGGCAACACCGCAGCAGACGGCTTTGACATAGTCAATGCCTGTAAAATCTGTGAATTTCCGAATGTCAGCAACACCGACCTTCGCCTGGGCCCGATCGGCACCGGCAAAAATGCCTTCATCATAGAAGCTGTCAGTGACCGCGGCAAAGACGCCCTTGAGAAGGTTGATATGGAATGCAAAGAGGTCCCTTCTGCAAGACAGGATGCTCTCGACAAGCTTGCTGCAAAAAGAGGAACTGCAAGAGATGTTCTTTTTGCCGAATACCGCGGTCAGGCCAACTCCTTTGAGCTGCTTGAAGAAAAACTGGCAGGCTGCATCAACTGTTACAACTGTCGAGTCGCCTGTCCTGTCTGCTACTGTAAGGAATGTGTTTTTGTCACCGATACCTTCCGCCACAAGGGCGAACAATACATTGCCTGGGCGCAGAACAGTGACGCCCTCAAAATGCCCACGGACATGCTTTTCTACCACCTGACCCGCATGACCCATATGGCTACCTTCTGTGTCGGCTGCGGCCAGTGTACCTCCGCCTGTCCAAACGATATCGACCTCATGCCTCTCTTCAGAACGTCGGCACAGGTTTCACAGAATCGATTCAATTATGAAGCAGGCCGTGATGTGAATGAGAAACAGCCTCTGGCAGTTTTTGAATCGGACGAACTGGTCGAAGTTACCGGACAGGTAAAATAGGAGCGTATCATGCCAGAAACAAAACCAATAGGCCGGATCCTGGTCGCCGGTGCAGGTATTGCCGGAATCCGCTCAGCCATAGAGCTGGCAGAAACCGGATACAAGGTGCTGCTCATCGACTCAGCCCCTTATGTCGGCGGGATCCTGGCCAAACTTGATTACCAGTTCCCCACCGACCACTGCGGCATGTGCCGCATGCTGCCCATGGTAGGCCGTGAATACTCATCAGAATACTGCATGAGAAAAAGCCTCTACCATGAAAACATCGAGATCATGCCGTTTACCGAGATCAAATCGATTCAGGGAGAACCGGGAAAGTTCAGTGTCGAGCTCATCCAGAAAGCAAGATATGTCGATCCAGATCGCTGTAATGAGCTCGGAGGCTGTATTGAAGCCTGTCCGGTGGAAGTCGGCGATGAATTCAACCACGGACTGACAACACGAAAAGCGATCTTTCAGTCTGTGCCGCACAACAATCCGTCCATGCTGATGGTCGATATACAGTCATGCACCAAGTGCGGACGCTGCGTCGATATCTGTTATCTTGGGGCCATTGATCTTGAAGCACAGGATCAGATTATCAGCCGGGAAGTCAATTCATTAATTCTTGCCTCAGGAATCAAGCTCTACAACACCCGTGAGTTTGAAGACGCCAAATCTTACACGGCATCTCCAGACGTCGTATCTGCGCTCGCCTTTGAACGGATGATCAGCGGCACCGGCACCTATGACGGTTTCCAGATCCGCCGACCTTCTGACAATAAACCGGCAAAGAATATTGCCTGGATCCAGTGCATGGGTTCCAGGAATATACACCAGAAACGCGACTACTGTTCCTCTGTCTGCTGTATGTTTGCCCTGAAAGAGGCTGTGCTCGCCAAGGAAAAAGGCGGCAGAGACACCAAATCGACCATCTTCTATATGGATATGCGGACCTTCGGCAAAGGTTTCCAGCAATATCGCGAGAAGGCTGAAAATGAGCATGGTGTGCGGCTGGTCAGGTGCCGAGTTCAAGAGGTTACCAAAACCAGCGGCAATGATCTGCAGATCCGTTATTACGATCCGGGCTCCGACAGCTTTGAAATTGAAAATTTTGATCTGGTGGTTCTCTCAACCGGTCAGGTACCGTTTCAGGATCACAGGAAATGGTCTGAAATAACCGGCTGTGAGCTCAATAGCCTGGGTCTGCTTGCAACCGAACAGTATTCCAAGACCAGACTGCTTAACAGCCCAGGCATCTTCATGTGCGGTTCGCTGATGGGTTTTACCGATATCAGTGAGGCCATGGCAAGCGGCATCGCAGCCGCCGGTGATACCACCAACTTTCTGCAGACCCTTGATGTAAGCACCATTGAAGATGAGGCCTTTGTCGAACCAGAGACTGAAACGAAAAAACCTGCACAGGTAGCAGTACTTATCTGCAAGTGCGGTGAGTTCTCAAGACCTGAAGGACTTGATATTGAGCTTCTCCTCTCAAGCCTGATGAAGCACCCCGGAGTCAAAACAGTTCAGATGATCGAATCAGTCTGTTCTGCTGGAGGACAGCAGGCAGCTCTGGATTTTCTTAAACAAACTGAATGCAACAGGCTTCTTCTCGGTGCCTGCCAGCCCTTCATGTATCGCCGTACCTTGAAAGATATCGCCAGAAAGGCAGGTTTCAATTCCTCTCTGGTACAGATTATCGACCTGCTCGGTATCTCAAGGCGTGGACTGCACAACTATTCTATGAAGGATTGGACCCTTCGTGCAATCTCGGAAATCAAGGCTGATCTTGAAGCCATAAAGCTGAAACCTGCGCTCAACATGCAGTCGCGCCCGATTATTCAAAAAGCCATGGTCGTGGGCGGCGGACCGGCCGGAATGCATGCGGCCCTCTCTCTTGCCGACAGAGGCGTCTCTGTCGAGCTGATTGAGAAGTCCCACGAGCTCGGCGGCTATGCAGGCAATAGAATTGCGAAAACCATCGACGGGCTTACACCGATCAAAACCACCCAGGAGCTTAAACTCAAGGTCTTTGAACATACGATGATCGATGTACATCTTAATACCGTCGTTGAAAAGACCAGCGGTTCACTGGGCCATTTCGAATCAAAAATCACCAGTCTTGATGGTGAGAAATATGAATACCTCCATCACGGCGCAGTCATTGTTACAACCGGCGGCAATGAAGGAAAAACAGACGAATATTCGTACAACGTCTCACCGCGGATTCTCACCCAGAGTGAATGTAAAACTGGCATAGAACACGACACCCTTGACCTGGAGAACTGCAAAGACATCGTGATGATCCAGTGTGTCGGTTCACGGGAAAAGGGCAAGCGTGAATACTGCAGCCGGATATGCTGCATGTGGGCGATTGCTAACGCCATCGCCATAAAAGAGAAAAATCCGGATATCCGTATTTTTATCCTCTACCGCGACATCATGACCTATGGCTTTCTTGAGCGCTATTACACACGGGCCAGAGAGCTTGGCATTCTCTTTGTCAGCTACACCCTTGATGACAAGCCCACCGTTGAAATAGTTGATGATACTCATCTTGTCACCTTTACTGAATCGATCCTGAGGGAAAAGGTGACCATTGATGTCGATTATCTGATTCTCTCAACCGGTGTTGATCCAGCCGAAACCAACAAAGAGTTGGCTGGTGCCTTTGCCATACCGCTTGGCAATGACGGCTTCTTTGAAGAGGCAGATCCGAAATGGCGACCGGTCGAGTTCAGACAGCAGGGAGTTTTTCTTGCAGGAGCCGCCCACGCCCCGGTCCCTCTGCCGGATGTTCTGATGCAGGCAGAAGCCGCTGCCCAGCGGGCCTACAGCTATCTCTCGGCACAGGAACTGCTTACGGCGCGGGTTGTTTCAACCGTGCGTGATTCGTTGTGTATCCGCTGCCAGCGCTGTGTTGCGGTTTGCCCGTATGAGGCTCGCTCCTATGATCCAGTCGAGCACAGGATTATCGTCGACAGCGCAGCTTGTCAGGGTTGCGGAATGTGTGCCGTGGCTTGCCGAAATAACGCAGCTGAAGTCCCGGGTTGGAGCGATCAGCAGACCCTGGCGGTTATCGACCAGAAACTGATGGACGATTTCAGCTTCACCACCAGTAAGTGAGGAAACAATGGATTTACAAAACGGTGCAATAAAAGATCTCTGGAAAGACATCTATAATACTGGTGATCTGCAACATTGCTATAACTGTTCAACCTGTCTTGCCGGCTGCCCTGCCTCCTATGGCGACCCGCCGCTGATGGTGAGAAACCTTGCAAGAAAAGTGCTGCTCGGCCTTGAAGAGGAACTCTTTGAAGATGATACTCCATGGGCATGTGTTTCCTGCTCGCGCTGTGAAGAAATGTGCCCGATGGACGTCAAACCTTTTGAGCTCATTCTCTCTGTCCGGATGTGGCAGGCAACCAACGACGAGACCAGGGTTCCGCCATCGATTGTTGATATCTATAAACGCGGCTACACCCAGGCTGCCGGGGCCAACCAGGAGCTTCGTGACAGCCTTGGTCTTCCTGAACTGCCGGTGATCACCAAAAATCCTGAACAGTTGAAAATGTTTCAGGAAATGTTGATGAAAACGCCGGTAGTCAGTGCAAACGATTATATGTTCGGAGGCTGAGCCTCCACCGCCTTAAGGAACTATTATGGAACTCTGTCTTTTCCTCGGATGCAACACCCCTGCCATTCGCCCTGATGTGGAGCGTGCAATACGCTGCTCCATGCCAGCCCTTGGTGTTGATCTGGTCGATGCCGACAACTATGTCTGTTGCCCTGCGTTTGGTTCTTTTCCATCGACAGATCAGGATTCATGGCTTGCCACCAGCGGCTGGAATCTTTCCATCGCTGAGCAGAAAAAATGTGACATGCTGGTACAATGTGGCTCCTGCTACAGCTCGCTGCGCATGGGAAGGAACCATATTGTCGAACACGAAGAAACTAAAAACCGCGTCAACGAACTGCTTGAGCCGACCGGCAGAAGCGTTACCGGATCTAGCAATGTGCGGCATGTCTCGGAGGTGCTGTTCAAGGAAGTCACACCGGAAAAAATCAACAACACAATTTCAAAAGATCTTAAAGGACTACACGGCATTGTGCAATACCCCTGTCATACCCTTTATCCCAGTGAAGTTGTCGGCTTTGAGAAATCTTCACGCCAGCCGGAAGGATTGAAAAAACTGGTTGAAGCCCTCGGCGCCGAAGTTGACGGCTATTCTCGTGAGATGCAATGCTGCGGCGGTGCCGGAGGATTTATGAAGAGCACGCCGGAGCAGGCGATAGAATTTGCCAAAATGAAATTTGATGCCATCCTGGAAGAGACACAGGGGCAGTTTATTGCTGTCTCCTGCATCACCTGCCTCATGCATATGGAAAACGTCCAGAATACGCTGAATAAGCGCCTGGGGGAAGAAAAATACAAGATACCGATCTTTGACTACAACCAGCTGCTGGCCCTTTGCCTCGGCAACGATCCAGCCCAGGTCGCCTCGATCTGCAACGTTTCCAGGGACTCGATTCTGGAACGGTTTTAGCTCAGGGTTCGCCTCACCGCATCCTGCCAGCCCTTGTATTTGCGCTGTCTCACCTCCTCTTCAAGTGAGGGGGTGAATTGTGTGTCCTTTTGCCAGCCGCCGCCAAAACTCTCCGGCGCACTGAATATTCCCTTGTATAGTCCTGCCAGATAGGCTGCCCCAAGTGCGGTGGTTTCCAGGATTTTTGGCCTGTCCACCGGTGCATCCAGGATATCTGCCAGAAACTGCATGGTATAATCCGAGGCGACCATGCCTCCATCAACCCGCAGGACAGTTTTCTCGGATACAGACCAATCTTTGCGCATCGCATCGAGCAGATCTCGCGTCTGGTAACAGACCGATTCAAGGGCAGCCCGCGATAATTCTGCAGGTCCAGTTGCTCTTGTAATACCAAAGATAGCTCCCCTCGCCTCACTGTCCCAGTGCGGTGCACCAAGCCCCGTGAAAGCAGGCACCAGATACACGTCCTGACTTATATCGGCCTGCCTTGCCAGCTTGCCGGTTTCGTCTGCCCTTTCTATCAGCCCCATGGCATCACGCATCCATTGCACAGCTGCCCCTGCAACAAAGATTGAGCCCTCAAGCGCATAGGTTACCTTGCCGCCAAGGCGGTACCCGATGGTGCTTAGCAGGCGATTATTTGATCTGACAAGGTTTTCACCGGTGTTCAAAACCACAAAACAGCCGGTTCCATAGGTTGATTTCACCATGCCCGGCACAAAACATGCCTGCCCGATGAGTGCTGCCTGCTGATCACCGGCCACACCGGTAACCTGAATCTGACTGCCCAGCCACTGCTTATCAATACAGCCAAAATCAGCAGCACAGTCTTTCACCTCAGGAAGCAGTGAAACCGGAATGGTAAAAAGTTTCAGTAAATCTTCATCCCAACACTGTTCGCTTATGTTATAGAGCATCGTCCTCGATGCGTTGGTTGCATCAGTTGCATGAACCTTCCCCCCTGTCAGCCTCCACAACAGATAGGTATCGACAGTACCGAAAAGCAGCTCACCTTTCTCTGCTTTTTCTCTTGCTCCTTCAACATGATTGAGCATCCACTGAATTTTGGTCGCTGAAAAATAGGCATCGAGCAGCAATCCTGTCTTCTTCGTTATCATCTCTTCAACCTTCTCAGATCGAAGGCTATCACAGATTGGCGAAGTCCGCCGATCCTGCCAGACAATGGCGTGGTAAATCGGCTTCCCGGTCTTTTTATCCCAGACGATGGTCGTCTCTCGCTGGTTGGTGATACCGGCAGCAACAATATCAGAGGCTTTAAGTCCGGCTTTGTCGATGGCTTTTCTGCAACTCTCCAGGCTGGTAAGAAAAATCTCTTCAGGATCATGCTCAACCCAGCCCGACTGCGGAAAATACTGGGTGAATTCCTGCTGAGCTACAGATACTATTTGGAGGTCTCCATCAAAGATTATTGCACGGCTTGATGTCGTTCCCTGATCGATTGCAAGAAGGTAGTCAGTCATTCTTATTCTCCGTAACGGCAGGTTGCTGCTTAGTGTCTGGAAAACAATCATCGAACCTAAAATAATACTCTTTATAGATTTTTCTTAACTCTTTTTTCTTAAGATTTGTAGATCGGGTTTCTTATTTTCTGCGCCATTACCATCCAATTCCGTCAGGGTGTTTTCATCAATCCTTCTCACTTCGGTACAAGTAGAGCGATTCCATTATCCCCGTGAAAAAATATTTCCTCAACGCGGAAATCGTCAAGCCTGTTTTCCTTCAGCTGTGTGAAATCAATACCAGGCAAAAATTTCGTCCCTACGTTGCCACTTTTTTCTTTTTTCATACGCAATATAAGAGCAGTGCACGCATATTTATCACAGTATTCCTTAATCGCAGGCATCGTTGTTCTGCGATATTTTTTACCCGGCCAAGGAATTTTATCCGCATACCCATCGATGTTATACATCATATAATATGCTTGTGAGGACGTTTGCCAAAACTCTGGATAAATAATTGCCCCATGCGGAATCCCTTTATCCTTGAGGAATTTGACAAGATCATTGAAAGGATAATAGGGAAGAGACGAAAATCGCCCCGTCGCAGCTGGAAAGATACCATAAGCAGGGACGCTGCTGTGCCATATCAACAGAGAACTGAAAGAAAGAACTCCGATGCATAGCAGGAGCACATACTGCGACAAGCTCTTATTAGAAAATATGCCAAGAAAATTTGCCGCGATTATAGCCAGAAACGGTATAAACAAAACCGTAAATCGGAAAGTTGGAATACAATCCGGTCTATCGCCGGTAAACAGCAGGTAAAGAGCCAACAGGTATATACATGCAACTAGGCCTGCAAGGGAACGTTTGATAAGAGATGCAACTAAACCCAAACAGAACAACACAGTAATAGGCCAGGAAAGCAGCTGAGGAAGAATCCTCATATAAGCCGTCAGATACTTAATATTGAGGAAATTAGCCGATAAAAAATGATAGGGCCTGACATCCCTAGTTATATAGATCCATGGCAGAATCGCCAGACCAATTGAGGCACATAAAAGCAGCCATAACAGAATAGACAGCCACATTTTACTTCTGTCGGCCCACCATAGTCTATTTGTTACGCAATACAGCAAAACGAAAATTACAGAAACAAACAACATAACCCCAACAGGCCTTCTATGCAAAAATCCTGCTATTATTGCAAATGCCACAACCAAGAGGTGCTGATGCCTATCCTCCTGCAAATAACGTATAAGATAATACATTCCCAGAGTCAGAAAAAACGCCCCTCCCATTTCTCGGTAATCGAGGTGCCCATAGATGAAAAAGAGCGGACAGCACAAACACACTAAAACCCCGCAGACACCTATCTTCCAGTTATCGGAACTATTTCCTCGCAATATTCTGTAGACATAATAGCCGGTACCAAGAAAAAAAAAGCTGGAAGGAAAACGAGCACCAAATTCATTTTCTCCAAAAAGCGTAAAACTTAAACTCGCGAGAATCGTCCCAATTGGAGGCCACCGTTTACCAAGACCGATTCCTGTCTTTGTTTCATCCAGCAGTTCATAAAACAGCCAAAAAAGAAGGACAACAAGCAAAAATACGCCTACTAAAAATACTATGAAGTTTACGATCTTCGATTTAGAAAATGATATAGATTTTGGAGCATCTGCAGGAAATACTAAAAAGGACAGTATCCCTGCAAGACAGGCAAACGTAACAAATAGAGCAAAAAGCAGTAGTCCTGGAGTCTCCTGATATTGTTTAAAATTCCACAACTGATCGCTCACATGCACCGGTTCATCCGGACCGGAGAAAATTGGCAAACCAATATAGTAAAAATGGCCGAGCAAGAAGCATAGGCCTCCAAAAAAAAGAATCCAAACCTCAAACCTACACAATGCTTTATTAGGCTTTTTATTGTCTATATCAAGATGATGGATTGTCCACATGGTCAGTCGCAACAAGAGGACCATGGAAAACACATATAATGCTGCTGTTATGATAAATTCTTCCGAACTAAAGTTTAATAACTTCCAGGAAGGATAAATAAAATAGCAAAACAGAACTGTGAGAACAATAAGGGTAACAGGATGTCTTAAGCGAGATACCCTGTGCAAAATGGGAGATACATAATGATACACACCCGTTTCCATTAAATAAATTTGATTCTTCTTATTGCCACTACCAGCATTTTCAGGAGCAGCCAACCACCTTCCCATCTGTTTATGTTCGTGTCTCCATACACTCGGGCCTGATATCTAATGGGCATATCAATCATCTTGAGATTCTGTTTTGCCGCCCCAAAAATAAGGTCAAAATCTCCATACGGGTCAAATTCACCGAAATATTCCCTGTTCGCAGCTATTTTTTCATAATCTGTACGATAAAGCACTTTTGTTCCGCACAAGGTATCTTTAATCGGCTGTCCTAAAGTGAAGGAAAAGCCAAGAGAAAAAAACTTATTCCCCAGAAGGTTCAAAAACCTCATGGCGTTATCCTCCATTGGATATACCAATCTGACACCATTGACAAATTCGCCGGTTCCCGATACCAGAGCATTATAAAAACGAGGTAAGTCTTCAGGCATAACTGTCATGTCAGCGTCAAGTATCATTAAGATATCATTTTGAGCTTTAGCAAATCCAAGACGGACGGCATCCCCCTTGCCTTTGCCGGGTTGTTTATAGAGACTGACAGGCAGTCGTGTATATTCTGCTATTTCCTGTTGTATAACATCATAAGTGTTGTCACTTGAACCTCCTTCAACAAAAATGATCTCTGTATCAGAACCCATTTTAGGGACTCTGCTTAAAATATCATTTATATGGCCGGCTTCATTGCGTGCAGCAACAATTACTGATACAGATTTGTCTGTTTGCTCATTTACCAATTGAAGTCTAGGCCGAGCAATAACAAAATGAGACAGGCAGAGATGACAAAATGGCCAGATTCGTGCAAGAAAAGTATTGAGAAAACCTCCTATCAAAGGGAGTTGTGTGGGAAAAATAATTTCATCTTGGCTACTCACAATATCAAAGCCGACTATCTTGAACATATTTTTAACATCATGCATCGTAAACCAGTTCTGCAGAAGCAGATCATGCGCGACGCCGCATTTTCGCGCCAGCCGTATTATGGGTGACCAGAGATGACTTTGGAAATTGAAAACAATTCTGGTATGGGGTGTACATAAACGTTTAACCTGTTCTAGAACGCTTTGGACATCGTATACATCATTGATAAGATCCGACAAGATGATGTAATCAAATGTTTCGGTCAAAGCATGTAAATCATGACCATCTAAACAATGAAACTTAAGATCTGGATATCGCTTTTGGGCTTGCTCAATTGCAACCTCAGAAAAATCAATACCTACCCCGTGAGAAGGAGAAAGAGCATTGAGCAAATCTCCCCTGAAGCATCCAATTTCCAGAATTTTACAATTTTCCGGAATATGCTGCCGGAAGAGATGGATCAGAAGATGTTGATATAACCTGGAAATAGTTTTTTGAACCGGTTTGAGAGCCCTTTCATTCCACTTAGCAACCCGCCGCTCATTAAATTTTTCTCGATTACTTTCACTAATACTTTTTTCCGTAACTGCCGCCTGTCGATTTTCTATCATTTTTGTATAATAGCTATGATACAGAATTTAAATTAAACAGAGAATAATATGCTCTTGATTTCTGTTGTATAAGAGCAAAAAGTTAACATATACGGTTCTTGATATGCAATTATGAATAGCAATCTCATTATAAATTTTTCCATATTCAAGTCAAACCGAGAACAAATTCATTCACCTGCTAAAACTAGTTCATTTTTATAACAACATAAAGTTGTAGAACTGGGTCGACTCATATAATCGGACGTCTTTTTCTTATAAATTTATCCAGTTGAGGCTCAAAACAACAATTTTCTTGACGATTTGTCTTTTTACAGGAACTGTCGGTCATGCTCAACCCCAAGAGATGTATCTAAGTTTGCAAAATCTTTCCTCAATCATTGAAGATTGGACCAGTAGAGTGTCCACATAAACACATCTGTACAAATTTTCAATCCTAAATACCGGTTGAAAGCTCTGTGCCAGCCCTGCAAATTTTCTGAAGAAACAATGAAACATCTGTCTCTGTCAATTGCTATCATGGAGACTGGACAGGAAAACTATCTTGATGACAAACCTTTTATAGTAACTGCAAGAGAGCAGATGATTTTTGATAACAACCTGTGTCCACAGGATACACACCTATTGTCGCAAACTCATGTTTAATATCCCTGATTCATGATGAGGGGTCAGTTAGTACTGGAAAAGTGTGTTCCGTCCGCCTTCCTTTAGCGCTTGAGTCACAAGCCAGAAGCAATATAGTATTTGAGGATATTAAACAACCCATTGTACGTTCAAGGCGACTATTGCTGCAGTTTTATTTAAGCTTAAAGCTATAGTTAAAAAACTTGGCTATTCCCAATAATCTGCTCAAATATCACAACATTTTATTCAAATCTATTCAAAGTTTTCTTTCCAATCCCTGCTTATAGACTAAACCGCTCATCTATTTGCATCTATCGACGGGGAAACCTTCACTGGAATAGCTTTTCATTGGTGAAAAAGCAGAATAACAAAGATTGGATTGGGTAAAATCAACGATAAAAATTTGCAAAAAAGAAAACCACTGGCTTTTACCTTAAAAAACGTGCAGTTATTGATTTAAAGATTTTACGCTCTATTTATTTCATAGAGGCTGGTTACGGCTTTTATTAAAAGACATCCGTAAACAAACCGATCCAACCCCGACTGAAAGTTAAATCCTAAAATCTATAGGAAAATCCTAAAACAACGCCGTCCTGGTAGACGTCATAAAGAAAATCTCCATCTTCGTAGTCAACGTCCAGATATCGGTAGCCTATGGTGGTTGAGATTGATTCAGTCCACTGATAACCGAGGTTGAGATTTACATCCCACATAAAATCCGACCCAACACCAAAGCCGCCTAAGAACACAAAGCCACTGGCAAAAAAGTTTGAGTCTCCAATCATTGAAAACCCTCTAAATCCCACAATTGGGTCGATCCAGTGCTCTCTGTTGTCTATGGAGTAATATCCGGCAGGGCCACCATGCAGCGCCAGTTCTGAGTCTACTGACCAGTAGCGTGCTCCGACAAGGCCGTCGACATATGCATTTCCCTTGTTTAAAAAACGATAAAAACCTGACGCCGAAACAATCCAGGAGGTGGTTCGTGAGGAAAGGGTAGTGAAGACCTGACCCGGGGTTGCTGAATCGCTTTCAATATCTGTATAGACGACATCGGAAGAAATACCGAAGGAGCCTTTCCTGGCTTCGCCCAACAGCATAAACGCGCCTTTGATATTACCAAGGACATCATCATAAAAATTGACATCAATGTCAGCCGTCGGCAGTCCTGGCTGGGTTGCAACACTGCCGCTCTGGCCTGATAGCCAGGCGTATGGTGCAAGATGAAATGCCCAGGAATCCGGGTCGTTTTCGGTTGCGCTTGAAAGGCTCGGTGCCTGGAAGGTGCAGATTAAACTTACCACGGCTAGGATACAAACACGGTACTGGAACAAGAGATTCATGACTGACTCCTTTTCATAGTAATTTTTTTGTTTGAAAATTTTATCATTGTTATTTTACGGGTTCAATATTTGGAAATTTCCAGGAGCCATCCAAAATCGCCCTGCGCGGCTTGTACATCCTTACAGCATAGTTCCAGCCGTTGGTAATTGGCAGATAGTTGATACTCTTGGGATTACCGCCAAAGTGAAAGGTGTATGAGCCGTCTTCGTTTGGCTTAGCGGAAAAGTTGTTGTAGCTGTTTATACCGAGATCGTTTGCCTCGAGATAGCCTTCGTCGTTATAGACGGTAATAGACCAGAAGGCATCTACAGGAACGTCTTTCACTGTCACCATATACGCTGTTTTCCCGTCGTTCCTATCGACGCTGTCGATGATGTAGGAGGCGGCTGTTCGTGGCAGCCCGCCCCATCCAGCCGCTGCACCGACCAGATAATCGACAGGACGTACTTCGTCTTTGCGACCGAATGCGTAAGATGCGTCGAATCCCAGGACAGCGAGGTCGTTAAGAGCCCTGCGTGCAATAGTGAGTTGATCCTTGTTCCAGTTCGGTGCCTCAAATGGTCCCCTACCACCGCCACTGATTTCGATCTTGTCCTGGACGGCATGAGCCTTGGGTAGGTCATCGGGGTCGCCGGCGTTATAAAAGGTTCGTATAGTTACGTAAGAAAAGCGGGTGCCAACCGAATCCTCAGTCAATTCATAGCTCCCTGGTTTAGATTCAACGAACATATAATGATCCTGATTGACCACGTGCATGGACATGTAACGCCCATCAACCTCCGGCAGCGTAATTGTAACGGGTTTGGAAAGATCCAGTATCGTGCTGGAGTAGAGGGTATCCTGGTTCATGCGGATAACAGGCTGGTTGTCAGGTGTGGTTGGGTTGCGCAAATGCCTGAACTTGCCGAAGCTTGCGCCGGAAGCGTTCATATTGACCCTGATCATATGATCCGACTCAGCCCGTACGAAGTTTTCCACTGTCACCTGCTCACTGGCACTTACTGAGACTGCTGCAGACACAAAAATTAAGATTGTAACGGCAAAAATAGCCTTTAACCTACTGATTATATATATATTCTCTGTTGTTTTCATATCATTATCCTGAAAATTAGATTCTTTACCAGATTGAAATGCTGCAGCATGCGGCAAAGTTTCGTTGTCTTGAGTTGTCATGATCATTTTCATTATTGAATCCGTTTCAGCGACGGCTTTTTCCAAATGCCAGTAAGCGCTTCATCCTTTGGCCAATATAGACGCATTACTGCAACAAACGGCCCCTTAGGGGCTGGGAGCCAGTTGGGTTCTTTATTTTTCCCTGGAGAGTCATGCTGCAGGTAAAGAGTAATTCCGCCGTCAACATCACGGATAAAGTTCGGCAGCATAGGGGAGTTGAGCAGATAGCGATTAAGCGGGTTCGATACCAGCAGGCTTGCAGGCAATTCATACATCGTGAGCGACCAGAAGGCGTTGACAGGCGGAAGTTCATCAGGACCAAAATGCAGGGTATAACTGTGCGCTCCGCTGGGATCATGTCCATCGCTATCGACCATGTATGAAGGATAAATTGCCTCTTCAGCACTGTTGCCCCAAATACCAAGAACAGCGGCTGCCATGCGAAAGAGATAATTACCCTTGAGGTGCTCCCTTGTACCGAAGATGTCTCTAGAGTCAAACCTGCCTGCTTCAAATTCTTTTTTCAGCTTGGCGAAATCATCCCAGGCATCGGCAATTCCCTGGCCGATTGCAGCCTGGATTTCCGGTGAAAATTTATTCCAGTCAAATGTCTTACCGGCACCGATATCAAGTTTTGCAAAACGGGCCATAAGTTCTTTTTCCGATGAATTTACGGGGCAGAATTGCAGCACGAAATTCAATTGCTGAAAGATCTCGGGCGATTTCGTTAATGCATCACGCGTCAGAGGCTTGTGGAAGTTAATTTCCAGTGCAGACTGAGGTGCAGGATGACCGAGAAACTCTGAGAGAGGTTGAGCCTTATAGCCAGCCTGAACAGCTTTCACATTTTCGATATCTTCTGGAGAGAAAAGCTGGGTACGGTAGATAGCAACTACTAATTCCGTTTCGGAACGGATCACTTTTGTAATGCCATCTGGCACGTTGCCTTGCCATTTAGGCCCGGCGATCAGAAAACGACCTCCATCATTGCCGGTCGTTCGACTGCCAATATAATCAAAGTTAAAAGTATAAAGATCGATGAGCTGGATACTGAAGTAGCGCGCCTTTTCAATCATCGGCACGGTCAAAACAAAAGGTTCGGTACGCAGATCGAGCCCCAGCCAGCTGTAGGGCGTGTCGGAGTTGGGAGTTTGAACAGCTTTATCGTCCGGAGTGTAAACCCGGGCCAGGTTTTTGAGATTGTTCCAGGGTGTCTTGTAATCGGGATTTGTCTGATCAATGAAAGATCCGTTAAGAATGCGGTAGCTGTCCACCATCGGATTGGCGTAGATATAAGCCTCTTTGGCTATGACTCTTGCTTCCTCGGAGGTGACGGCTGTTTGAGCCTGTGCATTTTGCAAAACAACCAGTGCCAGTAATGCCGCGGTACAGAACACTGTTTTCATCAAGCTGGCTTTTTGCATCTTTTTCTCCTATTCACGGATAGACGAGAATCATGTCGAAATGTGCAGTACTGTTTAGGCATTGGCATAGCAGTAATGACGGTCCCATATCGGAAGTCGTTGACCCGGACGGGTATGGCTCTACTGAGTTGATCTTCCGTAATTTGAAGTATCAATTTGAGCAATTTGGAAGAGAAATCCTGGCTGCCGTCTTTTACTGAAGTCAGCAACAGAAATGCGGACAAAGAGAATAGTGATCGTACAAAATGGAAAGGCCCAGATTTCATTCTATCTCCTTGGGGTACTTCTAAAAGTTTTTGCGTCGTGTCTATGAGATGCAAAAAAAAAACAACTGCCCAAGATAATCGATATCCGATCTGACTTACTTTTGGAACTTTCTGATTCTTATTCTTTTTTTAACAATGGGAGCTTGACTGCACTGGAATTATACTAAAAATGGTACAAGAATATGTAAGCGAAGTAAAACAGTTTCTATTTTCCATGGACCTAATTTTGGAATAAAATAGCATGGAGCATGCCGTTTTTGAATATGCTTTTTTCAACCAACCCAATGATCAGGGGACGACTGTGAAAAACTGTTCCGTTTTACATAATAAGGGAAGTTCGTTCTATTGGGAAAAATACAGCTGCTCTGGCTGAGGATATCAGGAGAAAAACGATGAACACTTTAGGTAAACTCAGGCCCCTTATCGTGGTCTCTATGCTGATGCTGCTGGTTATGTTTTTTTCTGATGCTGCTTACTCCAAAGAGAAAGATAACAGTACTGCTGCAGACATCCAGAACTATTTTACTCAAGAACCATCGCAGGGAGATTTCGAAGCGATGGCTAAACGGAACATAATAAGGGTGCTGGTGGTCCCCAGTAAGACCTTTTTCTTTATCGACAGAGGAGTAAACCGCGGCATCACCCACGACATTATGAAGGAATTTGAAACCTTCATTAACAAAAAATTAGGCAGAAAAACCATCAAGGTGAACGTGGTGTTTATTCCGGTTCGTCGTGACCAGCTGATTGAAAAGCTCGTTGAAGGGTATGGCGATATAGCTGCAGCCAACCTGACCATCACGTCTCAGCGTCTGAAGAGTGTCGACTTCTCTGATCCATTTGCAAAAGGGATAAAAGAGGTAGTGGTGACAAAGGCTGATGAAAAGCCGATGAAAAGTTACGATGAACTTGAGGGAAGAGAGATCTATGTCCGTAAATCGAGCAGTTATTATGAAAGTCTTTTGCAAGTAAACAGCCTGGTAAAAAGAACGGGCAGAAAACCTATGAAACTTGTTGCGGCGGATGAGGCGCTGGAAGACGAAGATCTCCTTGAGATGCTAAATGCGGGGCTTATTTCGACGATTATAATGGATTCGCACAAAGCTCAGATCTGGTCGCAAATTCTCGACAATATACAAGTGCACCCTGATGCCTATGTGAGGTTTGACGGAGAAATTGCCTGGGCTTTCCGTCATAACAGTCCTCAATTGAAGAAAGTAGTTAATGAATTTGTAAAAAACCACCGGCAGGGAACACTTCTCGGTAATGTCCTGATTAATCGATATCTGAAAAAACTCGATTATGTAAAGAATTCGGCCAGCAAGCAGGAAATGAAGAAGTTTCAGTCAATGGTGGAACTGTTTAAGAAGTACGCCGACCAGTATGGCTTCGATTATTTACTGCTCGGCGCTCAAGCGTACCAGGAGTCTGGCCTCGATCAGAATAAAAAGAGCCCGGTTGGAGCAATCGGCGTGATGCAGCTTATGCCATCTACAGCTAAAGATCCAAATATCGGAATTCCGGACATACATGTCCTGGAACAGAATATCCATGCAGGAACAAAATACCTTCGCTTCATTTCCGATCGCTATTTCAATGACGAAACTATTGACCCGTTAAACAGAATGCTCTTTTCTTTCGCTGCCTATAACGCCGGGCCGGCGAGAGTCCAGAAGGTGCGTGAAAAAACAAAAAAAATGGGCCTTGACAACAGTGTCTGGTTCAAAAACTCCGAAGTTGCGGCGGCAGAGATCATCGGCCGGGAAACAGTGCAGTATGTCGGCAATATATACAAATACTACATAGCGTATTCCATGGCCAAGAAACAGATGGAGGAACGAAATAGTAAAAAAGACAGAAGAGATATTCAAGCGAAATAAGATCCCCTGCGTATACGTCCCGGCCATTTTCTGTTTTCTTTCCGTTATTAAATGACACTTATGTTTCGTTTATTTGTCACAGACAATACATCAACTAAAATATAAAGCCTGAACAATTCATGACTCTGCGAAGAATTGCCATTTCATACTTGCTCCGACTCAGATTCATCGCTATTGTAGCTGAAGAATCAACACAAAAAGGTTGCAGCCAAATCATAGACAGACAGATTATCATTCTGAAATCCCTGTTTATTCCCGGGGAACAGTCATAAGGAGGACCACCATGCGCTGGGAAAGCGGCCGTCGCAGTTCCAATGTTGAAGATAGAAGAAATGTCCGGCTATCTGGTAAAACCAAAGGCGGAGGTATTGTCATTATTATTGTTGCCCTGGTAGGGATGTACTTTGGAATTGACCCAAGGATTATACTTCAGCAGGGATCACAACTTACCGCCCCGCAACAGCAGCAGACGAATGTCCCGACATCTCCAGAACAGGACAGCCTGGCCGATTTTGTCTCTGTCGTTCTGGCAGATACCGAGGATACATGGATCCAGCTTTTCACCAGTTCAAAGCTGCAATACAAAGAACCGAAACTCGTTTTATTTAGCGGCAGTGTCAATTCAGCCTGCGGTTTCGCCCAGGCCGCCATGGGACCCTTTTATTGCCCCGGTGATCAGAAAGTCTATATCGACCTTTCCTTCTACCGGGAGCTACGGGATAAACTCGGGGCACCGGGTGATTTTGCCCAGGCCTATGTCATCGCCCACGAGGTTGGCCACCATGTGCAAAACCTGCTTGGAATAAGTGATAAGGTTCATCAGGCAAAAGCCAGCGTTTCAGATTCACAATACAACCAGCTTTCAGTCAGACTCGAACTCCAGGCAGACTGTTTTGCAGGCCTTTGGGCCAACCATGCTGAAAAGGCACGGCAGATTCTTGAGCAGGGTGATATTGATGAAGCCCTCAATGCTGCATCCATGATTGGCGATGACCGACTGCAGATGCAATCGAAAGGCTATGTAACGCCTGATTCATTCACCCACGGCAGTTCGGAACAACGCATCAGGTGGTTCTCTACGGGATTTGAGACAGGGTCATTCTCTCAGTGTGACACCTTCAACACAAAATCACTCTAGAAGCAGGAAAAAACAATTCCCGGCAGGGGAAGCTGCCGGGAATGGGGAATATAAGCCCTGGATGGACTTATGGGGGGAGAAGCCTTCTGTGGAAAACAGAGTCTCTAACTCTTTCTCCACATTATTTTTCTTTCAGATCTTCCGGTAAGGGAAGATCAAGTGCCAGTATCATTGCACGGGAAAGAATTTTAGCCGTCGCCTGGAAAAATTCATTATCCAGACTATCCGGCCCCCGCACGATCTTAATCGCATCTCTGGCTGTAATATAAAACACCGTCTGGGCAAACAACATATCAGACCAGGCAATGGCCTCTTTTCTTGTCCCGTTCGGTTTAACTGCTTTATAAAACTCTATTGACCCATCATTTTCGGGCCTGAACAACTCTTCTGCCAATCTCGGCAGAACGGAAGACGGTTTAGAAATTTCCCTTAAAAACAGTTGGGTCTCCCAATATTCCCGATCTTCACGAAAATATTCATAAAATCTTCGAAAAACCGTGCTCCTGATTATTTCTGCCTGCCCTGAAGGACTCTGCAAAAGAGTCGGATTTTCATTAATCACATCTTTGAATCTGACCGCCATACCACGGGTTTTAGCCAGTTCAAACGCCTTGATATAGAGATTTTCTTTAGTCCCGAAGTGATAATGAATGGCGCTTAACTTCACCCCGGCCTTTTCAGCTATGGCTCTGGTTGATACGGCTTCATAACCGAACTCAGCAAACAGCTTTCCGGCACTTATCGCTAAAATCTCTTTTGTGGTCATCACTCCTCAAAGTAAAACGCTAGGCAAGGCTAATTTCATCTGACCAAATATTTAGGTCGTTTGACCTAAATAGTCAAGGAAGATTTTCCCCGCTGTTATAAATTCCTGTCAAACAGCATGCAATAATGCCCCCTTTATAAAAGAAAACAGCGTCCAAAATTGACCCCCTTATGTTAACCCTCCATGGTCAAATTTGACCATGGAGGGTTGGAGGATGTTGATAGTGGAAACGATAGCAAAGGTACGCAGGTTTGTAGAGGGCAAAAGCATTAAGCAGATTTCCAGGGAATTGAAATTATCCCGCAATACGGTACGAAAGGTGATTCGCAGTCAGACGACTGAACACCATTATGAACGGGCGACTCAACCTTTTCCACAGATTGAGGGATATAAAAATCGTATAGAGCAACTGCTAAAGGAAGACGCCAGCCGCCCAAAACGGCGTAAAATGACAGCGCAGCGGATGTTCGAGATTATTCAGAGCGAGGGTTTCCAGGGCACCTACAGCAGTGTTCAGCGCTATGTAAAGAGGCATAGAGAAGATCACACAAAGATGGCAGCCGAACGTTACATCCCACTGCATTTCCCCCCTGGAGATGCATATCAGTTTGACTGGAGTCATGAGACTGTAATACTCTCTGGTGTTTCTCAAACGATAAAACTGGCTCATTTTCGCCTCTGTTACAGCCGAGTGTTCTTCATTGTTGCCTATCCACGCGAGAGTCAGGAGATGGTGTTTGATGCTCATAACCGAGCCTTTTCTTTTTTCCAGGGAACGTGCAAAAGAGGTATATACGACAATTTGAAAACTGCGGTGGACAAGATTCTACGTGGTAAAGGCCGGTTGTTCAACCGCAAGTTTGAGCAGCTATGCAGCCACTATCTTGTTGAACCTGTAGCCTGTACACCGGGTGCTGGCTGGGAGAAAGGCCAGGTTGAAAACCAGGTCGGCAATATCAGGAAATGGCTTTTTTCCGTAAGGCCACGATTCAACAGTTTTGAAGAACTGAACTCATGGCTCTATGATCAGTGCATTGCCATTTGCAAAAAAAGAAAACATCCGACAGAGAAGACGAGAACCATTTGGGACGTCTTTGAAGAAGAACGAGCAACCCTTCTTCCTGTATCATGTGAGTTTCAAGGATATTCCGAAACGGAGTGTCGTGTATCAAGCACCTGCCTGATCCGATATGACAGGAACCATTACAGCGTTGACAGCAAACTATCAGGCAAAACGGCAACTATACGTGCGACTGTAGGCAGAATCCAGGCAATCAGTAATGGAGTTCTTGTAGCTGATCACCCAAGGCAATTTGGCCGTGACAACGTGGTCTACGATCCCTGGCATTATCTTAACGTTCTGGAACGTAAGCCTGGTGCATTACGTAACGGGGCTCCATTTAATCAGCTGGAACTTCCTTCGTCTCTTTCCAGGGTAAGAGAGCAACTCATCAGAAAACAAGGTGGCGACCGGGAATTTGTTGATCTCCTTCTCGCTGTTCAGCAATACGGGATGGATGTTGTTGAGCAGGCGTGCAAAAGCGTGCTCAGTGATGGCCTTGTTCGGGGAGAAATAATCCTCAACACAATAGCGCGATTCTGTGATCCCAGCCCCATAGAGACGGTCAATGTGCCGAGGTCCCTGTCCCTGTCGATAGAGCCGACATCTGACTGCTCCCGTTATGATGCACTGCGTCAGGAGGTTTACCATGGAACGCCATGAGGTTATCACTGAGTTGAGGAAGCTGAAACTCTACGGCATGGTTGGCGTCTATGATGAAGCTGTTACACAGGGTATTCGTCGTAACAACAGCATGCAAGAGATTCTGATGACACTCTGCCTCGCCGAAGCGGCTGAACGCAAAACCCGTTCAATCAAATATCAGCTTGGCATCGCCAAATTCCCGGTACATAAAAATCTCGACACATTCTCGTTTACAGACGCACAGGTCAACGAAAAACTGGTTAAAGATCTTTATACAGGTGCTTTTCTGGAAGAACCCAGGAATATCATCTTTGTTGGCGGTACCGGAACCGGCAAAACCCATCTTGCAACTGCCATTGCCATTCAATGTATCAGGCTGGGCAGACGTGGCAGGTATTACAGTGTTGTTGATCTGGTAAATAAACTTGAGCAGGAAAAGCTTGGCGGACGAGCGGGTTCGCTTGCCGGCAGACTCTCCAATGTGGACTTCGTCGTCCTCGATGAACTTGGCTATTTGCCGTTCTCACAGGCAGGCGGTGCTCTGCTCTTCCATCTGATCAGCACACTCTATGAAAGAACATCACTGATTATTACAACAAACCTGAACTTTGCTGAATGGTCTAAAATCTTTGGTGATGCAAAAATGACAACCGCTTTGCTGGATCGGTTAACCCATCATTGCGATATCATAGAAACAGGAAATGAGAGTTGGAGAATTAAAAAGAGGACCTGATTTTTTTTTAAATTTAGGGGGTCAGAATTGCACGCTGAAAGGGGTCAATTTTGGATGATGATTGACAATTGCCTTTAGAACGCAATATGCGAACGCTTAAGACCTGCATTACAGCTTTCATCAGTTCACGACTAAGCTGTTGGAACGGAAGACTATCCTTGTCACAATCCACATTCCATTCACGCAGAAGCTTTTCAGCTAACGAATACACAAGCGAGTAGTCTGGAACTTTAAGCCAACGTGTAACAGAGTCCAGCATAGAACGAGCTTCTCCCTCACCCATGTTCGATCCTTCAAGTTGAGAAAGACCATCCAGTGTAATAGACCTTTCTGCCATTGTTCCCCCAAGCAATCTACACTTCTCATCGTTTGCCAAGGTCTCCCTGATATACTTACAGATTACCTTGTGGATAAAGTCAGTAGGCAAGGGATCACCCGACTTTATTGAGATAGCGAGTGTTGGGTGGATAACACTCTCTCCGTTACTAATGACAGATCCAGGAGTTGAGAGTGCAGTTTGCTCCAGCCTTACCTCATCATCATCAAGAACTTTACGGATGTGATCTTTGACTAATCCTGTGATCTTCTCAGGGGTAAAATCAGACATATTCCTTCTTACCTTTTCAAACAATTGTTGGATGTATGATGCCACGCATCGCGCTCTATACTTGGCTAAACGCAACGCACCAGCCCGAAGAGAATAACGGAACTCAACCCTACCGACAACCTGTTTCAGGTCTTTTGGAATCCTTAATCTGAAGATGTAACCAGAAGAACTCTGGTACACATAAGTGGGTGCAGACGAAACAACAAAACCCATTTTCAACCTCTCTCGTGTTACCGTTTGTGGATAACAGAAGTGGATAAAAATGGGTTCCGAATCTAGTTAACTTAGATAACTAGCTGATATTACTACAAATGGTGGAGGCGGCGGGAATTTAAACTATTCCAGTATCTTACATCAAACAATGAGGCCCTGTATAGCTATTTGATGTTCGACATTTTGATCGAACATAGACCGATGCCCTCATTTATTGGAACCCGATGTACCACTAAAAAAGTGGTGTCTTTGGTTACAATTCACCATCAAAGTGATGGACAAATTGGGAGTCGAACCCGCATCCCTATTGTTATTACTAGTTTTTCAACGTTCCCGGGAAAAAATAGGGAAAGATGAACTATACAAAACTTTTTTACAACTGAAGAATCGAGCCATAAAACAAGTCCCTCAAATCATAAAGTTTAAATT
>QKJV01000061.1 GCA_003249165.1 Desulfobulbaceae bacterium
CCGGGTGCTTTTCACCAAGTGAGGCATGGATATTTTGTCGTAATCAACACCCATGGCCTTGCGTATTTCCGGGTGATACAATCCCGGCATTCCTTCCAGGATAACGATCAGAACATTTTTTGCCGTACCTCTGGCAAGTAATGGTTTACCATCAAGATCGGCCTGATCCAGGCCCCTGGGAAGATGAAAGCTGGCCAGGTCCTCGGCGGTAAGCGGCGATGGGGAGAAGAAGGTGTCCGTAATAAACCACTGAAGGGCGTTGTGGCGCGAGATTATACTTTTGTCGTCATTCTGCAGGCTCAGGTGGGCTTGGACCAGCATGATGATGGTACCCAAGACCAGACCTGGCAAGGCATACCTCCACTTGGGGCGGGTTAACGGCAGGACACAAACAAGAGTGGCTGACAGAATCAGGGACCAGATCAGGGCGGGCGATGAGAGGTTGAAGCCGCTTGTGCTGTTCTTGAGAAAATCAATATTGGTCAAGTAGTGTAAATCCTGCCAGGCCGGCAGGCGGTTCATGGCCGCAAGCAGTTCATTCGCGCCGATCATGAAGGCGGCCCAGAAAATGGCCAGGATGATGCGCAACCAGCGGGGTCCCCAGATAAGCAGCACCAACAGCAGAAGCCCCACTCCTCCATCAGACAGGAGTCCGATGGATTCGTTACAGCCTGTGTGAACAAAACGCCAGATAAGCGGCGTCATGGTCAGTACACCAAGGGAAAGAAAGATAATGATCGATGCCATGAGGGTGACTCTGTCAGGCTGAAAAAAGCTTTTTGTCAGGAGATCAGGGTGAGGTGAAAAGACTCCGTACTACTGCGGGGAGATCTCCTTTCGGGATCAACCGGTTGCCTTCTCCCAACTCGTAGATGCCGAACCATTCCTCGGGATCAGCCGGTTCGTGCCGGTTTTCGTCGTCAGGGGTCCAGCCGATCTTCCACCACTCATCCTGAAATTCGAAAAATACCAGTCCACAGAAATGTTCGGAAAGGCTCGCGGTACGGATATCCTTCCAGACCGAACGGAACACCTTGGCAATATTCTCAGGAGTATGGCCACCGTAATCGATTATTTCAGGTTTTGGCATAATCGGCGAGGTCGAGAGGCCCACCTGGGTCACTAATATCGGCAGGTTGGTTGTGGCTGCCAGTTCTTCCAGATAGCCCTGGTAAGGGGTCCCTGTAACTGATCCGGGTGGTGAAGTCAACACACCATTGGCGTAAGTATAGATATTCATGCAGAGGAGATCGCCCATGTCCGGCAAGATTACATGGTCGCTGGGGACTTCCAGATCTGGTCGGTCGGCAACAGGGCCGATGTGGGTCCAACTGGTGTGTGTATAGAGGTGACGCTGGCCGTAATGAGTAAGTTCATAATCCATGGCTTGGTCGATGAGGCGGGCGATGGCAACTTCGCTTGCACTGCGACCAGTTACGGTCAGATGTTTACCGTGATAATCTTTCGTCTCGGGGTGGAGTTCATCGGTATGTATGACAGTGGCAGCCTGCAGCTCATCTCCGACGGAGAAGAGAACCAAGCGGTCAGGTCTGCCGACGGAGTAGGTATGATCTATGACCTCCTTGATGCTGGCAAAGGAGTTTGCGAGGTATTTCTCGTCAAGCAGGTCAGCAGTGAACGGATCTATCCAGATGTCCTGCCCATAAACCAGATCTGTTTGGTCAAGCGCGGCGAAGAAGTTGACCGGCATATGCGTGGGGAAAACATGGAGGTAATTTACACCCATTTCATTTAATAAGGCAAGGTGTTCGGGATATCGACTGTCGTTGCCCGGTCCTGCACCGTATTGCGGGGTCTCACCCTTCAAATACGGTGAGTAACCCATACCCCGAAAAAAAACCAGCTTGTCAGTGATACGGTCGTAAAGCCGAAATCCCTGGACCACGAAACGGCGAGGTTGAGGGGTGTCGGGATGGATTTGCGCTGTCTTGCACATAGCCGATGCCTCGCCAGTAGACAGGCAGAGCAGTAAAAAAAGAAGCAATACGGATAAGTTTGTGCTCATACGGTAGAATGAGGCTATTCGCAGAAAAGCCAAAAAAGGCCTTAGGCAATATATTGATAGAAAAAAGGGCATCAATAGCCGACGCCCTGATCGATGTCAACGGCTTTCTGTAAATCTGTCTTGTTCAGCATGTATTTGAAAGCAACGTAATAAAATTTTTCAATTTTTTCATGGTACCATACATGGTACCATACATTATTACCCGCTAGTGATTAAAATTATAAGATAGTATGTTGTGACAACAAAACTTTTGAGTCAAGAGATTTGGTAAAGAAAATCTTGTACGTAAAATAATGAGGTATCAGTTTGTCATGGGATGGCCTTGCTTCCTGCCCATTTATCAGAAATCTAACGGAAAATGGTGGTTTATGAAGACTCTTTGATGCCGGCTTCTCTGCCCAAATTAACTCGTCCGAACAGGCATGGTATAACAGTGTGCATTATCGAAATTATGCCTGAAAGAGTATGTAGTGACCAATTTCAATTCAGAACACAAAGCAGTCCTCGATGAGCTGTTGCTGAGACACCCTCATGTACGACCAGGGAAGATATTTGGCTTTCCTGCATATTATACCGGCGGGAAGCTCTGTATCTGTCTTTATGAGCAAGGAGTTGGAGTTAAATTGCCAGAGCTGTCAGCGGCAAAGCTGTTGGCAACAGATGGAAATATTGTCCCGTTCCGTCCAATGGGAAAGCCAAAGATGCGCGAATGGGTTCAGATTAATCTGAGCCGCCCGGAGGATTATAGACAATATGAATCTGTTTTCGAAGAATCAATAGGTTACGTGCTGGCGCAGCATAACAAATAGAATTATGAACACATCAACTGGAACAATTCCGATGCCTTTCACTTCTCAGAGATGGCGAATGTAATCATGCCGCAGTATGTTTACACAAACTCTGAGGGAATAAAAACAGGTGAATTCCTCTCTTATTGCAACCAAAACAGGCAATTAAGCTCTGGGTATCTTCTTCAAGAGATGATCGATAAGTGTGTTTCAATAATGACTCAACAAAATATAACGACTGGAGAGCAAGCTCGGAATCTGATGACCGGAACTTAATCAGCTTCACAACAGGGGGAGTTGCCCCATTTCTGACCTTTTGGTGGTTGGGAAATTTCGGTAAGACGTTCGGCTGTCGTGGGAGTTTATCTTACTCTCTGGAGCGAGATTGGCGGCGAGGAGGACAAACCTCTGGTCCGCAGGATGGTTATGCCACAGCTGCCTGGCTTCAAAAAACCTGTTTTGAAGGTCATCTTCCTGAATTTTATAATCCTTGCCTGTCAGCCAAAGAAAGTTCTGCCACTTGAGACTGGAGGGAGAGGATTTTAGGGTAATGTGATCTTAATGATATTTTTTCGGAAGGAAACATTTGGGAACCGTTTTTTCCTGCGAAAATGAATTCGCCGGTAAAG
>QKJV01000477.1 GCA_003249165.1 Desulfobulbaceae bacterium
GTAATAAACTGATCGATTTTTACTTGACTTTTTATCCTGTATTATCTAAAAAGACATTTTTCAAATGTACTGGGAGATCGTCTAACGGCAGGACAGCAGACTCTGACTCTGCTTATCGGGGTTCGAATCCCTGTCTCCCAGCCAACCAATTGATATCACTCTTCTTTTTCTTATAGCTTCCATCCCAGGCATTCTGGTACACTTTTGAGCTTGGAGAGTCTTTAAAATGGCACGTTCCAACCTCGTTCTTCAAATCCCCAATGATTATATTACGTTTCAATACCGGAAAGCAGTGAAAGGGCAGCCTCAATAACGATTTCAGGAGATATCCGCTGTAGACACTCTGCCTGATGTGGACATTTTCTGGTATAACCGAAGCGGGTGCAGGGGGAACAGGCAAGTTGCTGGTTAAGGACGATATGTTGCGGGCCATGCGGTGCCCATTTTCGCTCAATACCAGGGCCGAAAAGGGAAACTGTGGGAGTGCCGAGTCCAACGCCAATGTGAAGCACGCCGGAATCACCGCTTATCAGCAGAGCCGCCTGATTGAGAATAGCTGCAGTTTCCGCCAGGGAAGTCTGTCCGGCTAGATTAAGGCCGGCACCATTAACAATTGCAGCACCTGTCTCAGTATCCTCCTTGCCACCAACAACCACAATTCCATAGCCGTGTTGCCGTAGTTTAATGGCTACCTGCTGAAAACGCTCAGTACCCCAACGCCGTTCAGGAATGCTAGCGCCTGGAAAGATGACGATAAAAAGCTGTCCGCCGAAGGGAGCAAGGAGTTGTGCCGCCTTACTCAAAGCTGCCATTGGCACAGACAGAAATGGCACATCAATGATGGATGGCCGCTTTATGCCTAACGGAACAAGCAGACTGATAAAACTTTCGACCTCATAATTGTCATGGGAGTAAGGAATTGCATAATGAAAGAGCCGCGCTCGCTCATTCGTGCCAAAACCGATGAGGGAAGCAGCGGTGGTGAATCGCGCCACCACAGCTGAAAGACGATGGTACTGCTCGGTATCAATAGCGATATCAGGCTTCAACCGAAACGCGGCCAGCAATTCAGCAGGCACATCATAACGAAATACCTGGTTTATACCCGGGATCAGTTCAAAGACACCGGCGTTACGTCGCTCAGCAAGAACAATACACTCTGCCTGAGGAAAGCTCTTTTTAAAAGTCTTAATGGCAGGAGCAAGCAATGCGGCATCGCCGATGCCCCCAGGACGGACAAAAAGCACCTGTTTAATTTTGTCAGGCAGATTAGCGGAATTTTTTTTAAAAAGAAAACAGACCAACTTGCCCAGAGTCCGATCAAGCATCTTTAGGCAAACAATCTTGTTCATCACCTACCCATACCTAATCATTCGGACAATGCTTCCTGCAAGCACTGCCAGGTCAATTGAGCGGTTCGGTTCCACGAAAACTGTGCCGCTCGCTCCAGCCCCCTCCTGGTGAGAGAATTTCGTATTTCACTATCTTCGATTATTCTCTGCAGAGCTGCGGCAATGGCATCCTCGTCATAAGGGTCAACGGTGAGGGCTGCATCCCCTACCACCTCAGGTAAGGATGTAAGATTACTGGTAACAACCGGTGTTCCTGCAGCCATTGATTCCAACGGGGGGAGCCCAAACCCTTCATATAAGGACAGATAAACCGATGCCAATGCCCCCGTGTAAAGGGCTGGCAAACTGTTATCGGTGACATGTCCTGTCATATACACTCGGGCGGGAATTTTCTCAATGCGCTCATCCTTAAACACCTCGGCATTCCCTGCGAGACCTGTAATGACCAGCCAGATGTCTGCGGCAATATGCTGTTGAATACCTTCCCATGCCCTGAGCAGACGTGGAATATTCTTGCGCGGTTCAATCGTGCCGAGGCAGAGCAGATAATGTGGCGACGGCAGATTTAACTGTTGCCGTACACGGATAATATCTTCAGTTTCCTGAGGTGAAAAGCGCTTGTCCACACCATTAGGAATAACAACTATCTTTTCTCCGGTAATTTTGCAGAGTTCCTGCAGGCGTAATTTGGAAAAGCGGGAGATAGTGATAATTTTTTGAGCTCGTTTGGCAAGTTGAGGAACAAGCATGGATTGCCAACGGGCAAAAAGAGGATCAAACCATTCGGGATGGTCCAGGGGACTTACATCATGAATGGTTACCACTTGCCGTTTTGAGATAATAGGACCGGCACTATGGGGATTCCAGAGAAGCCGACCTCTCAGCCGAGTCGGCAAGACAATTTGCTCCCACAACACACCCTTCACCCGAGAAAGTTGTTTGTCAGGTTGTATCTGATCTAGTTCCGACCGGAGACGCCCAAGCAGCTCAAGGGTATAACGTTGCAGACCAGTTATTGGAGAGTGAAGAATGCGGGTGTTGATCACTATGTTTTTCATTGTTTTCCGTGCGTTTAGTGACCCGCATGATGCCGGACAAGAACTTGCTGGTAAACATCAAAATACTGATCAGCAATGACTGCCGGGACAAATTTCTTTGCCATTTCCAAACAGGCAGGCTTCATGGCCTGAATACGTTGCGGGTTACTGCAGGAATAACGCATTTTTTCAACCAAGGTTTCGGGATGAGCTGGATCAAAAAGAAAACCGGTTTCTCCATCAGCGATTATCTCTGAAATGCCGCCTTTCGATGAAGCGATTACTGGAACACCGTAAGAATACGATTCAAAAATGACTCGTCCTAGTGGTTCGCACCACAGTGACGGAACAACTAACAAGTCTATTTTGCTGAATATTTTTTGAGGCGCCACAAAACCTAAAAATTCAATCGCAGGAGAAGCTGCATATTTTCTCTGAAGATTCCTTTTGTAGACACTATCCCCTTCTCCACCAATCAGCAATCTACACTTATGTTCGTGAGAAACATGCTGAAAGCCTTCAAGCAACAATTCTATACCTTTTTCCTTTTCAAGTCTCCCAAGAAAACCGAAGTGCAGCGTACCATCATGTTTTAAAGGAGTTACATTTGAAGTACAGATCCCACCCGATGGAAAAGGATTATATATGATCGTCTTAAAGGGTATTTTCGTAAATAACTCATGTTTTTGATGATGAGAAAATAGATAGTCACTAATTCCGATAATCCAATCAACAGAATGACTGGCTATTCTTCTGGGTATTATATGGATACGACAAGGGAAGCATTGATTTTGACAGTTCTCATTATTTTTCCACATTGTTGACCTAGTACAGAGCAAAGAATAATCCCGCAGAGTATGCACAATTGGAATACCTAATTTTTTAACAAGCCTCCAAATCTGGGGAGAAAAACCGAAAATATTATTGGTGTGCACGACATCAGGTTGTTCACGCTTCAGGATTCTCATAGCAGTACGGCAAATTAACGGATTGTAAAAACTGTCCAGCACAAAATAATATGGTTTCAGGAACCAGGGTATTCCTCCCTGTCGAAAAGGCCAAGGAGAGAGACGATGACCGACAAAGTAAACGGTTACGCCATTGTGATTAATCGTTGTTATCCCGCTTTCTGGTGCAAGAGAAATAACCATTACCTGATGGCCTCTTCGTACAAGCTCCTCGGCAAGGAACTGCACGGATCTTTCAGCTCCTCCGATAACATTAGGGTAATATAGTGTATTAATGAAACAAACTTTCATTTTCATCCCCAAACTCGTTGATAAAATTCAGAAGTTTGTCTTGCAATATGTTGCCAACTATATTGATAAGCTAGCCGTTCAGCATTGGAGGCAAGCTGTTCCCTCAACTGTTTGTCATCATAAAGGGTATACAGAGATCGGGCAAGTTGTGACGGATCTTTGGGAGGGACGAGAAGACCTGTTTCATGATCTTTAATAACTTCCATTAGCCCCTCGATATTGCTGGCAATGACTGTTTTTCTGGTTGCCATCGCCTCAAGAACAGAAAGAGGAGCCCCTTCCATCAATGACGGCAGGACGACAACATCGGCAACTGCATAAATTCCCGGCATGTTTTCTGGAGGGACATTACCCAGGTAGCTGACTAGGCCTCTGGCATGCACCGGCAGGAGAAGCTGCATAATTTCTTCGATATATTTTTTATCAGTGGCATCCTGCCCTTTAACTTCATTCCCGAGAAAAACAAAATGCCAGGGTATCTGTGGATATCTTGCAATCAAAAATTTTGCCGCTTCGGCGAAGTAGATGACTCCTTTAACCGGCATCATCCGCGATGGGCAGAGAATCACAAAATCAGTCGAGGACATCCCATATTTTGACCGATCGGATGCCACACGGCAATTAAAACGAGTTATATCAATCCCATTTGCAATAAATTCGCCATACTTTGATGTTGTGAAAAGTGATAGGGCCTTGTCCAGTCTCGATTTACTGACGCCGACCACCGCGTCTACCCTGCCATATAGCAACTTGAACAACATATGTTTAAAAGGATTTTCCATGTCAAGCAGGAACGTGGATGTATGATTTGTCCAGATCCAACGTGTTTGACAGCTTTGGCGAAAAAAAAATGAGGCCATAGTTGAGTTCAGATGGTCATGTTGATGTAGAACAATTGGCATCAAAGGAGTGGCTATCTGGTGCAGTACTTTAAGAGTTATTCGAGTTCGTCGCCAAACCCGCAAAAACATATTGCTTGTTTTAGGGTAGGAAACACGGAAGACGGGAAGGCTGTCAATTTCCTCCCGTACTACAGAGAAACCTTTTTTCTCCACCGGATTCACAACCACAACATCATGTCCAATCTTTCTTAATGCCTGGGAAAGATAAAAGATATGAGAGGCAATGCCACCGATATTCGGCAGGAAGTCGGTGGAAAGCATAATAATGTTCATAACATTGCCTGTGGTGTGATGTGCACCTGTTGTTCTCTTTTTATATACATAATCGTCACAAACAAAAAAATCGCCAGGCATGTTTCGGACATTAATGTGGCTATTGCTGCACCCTTCCATGAATAAAGGGGAATCAGGTAAAAATTGAGGCCAATATTGAATCCGGCGGTTACGGCCTGAGCGGCAGAACGTAGCCTTTGCAGCCCCGCACCGGTTAAAGCATCAGCAAGCAGATAATGCAACGCCTGGAGGAATGGCACGATGGCAAGCCATCGGACTATTTCAACTGCCCCGGCAAATCTCTCTCCAAGGATAAACGGCAGCACAGGAGCTCCCAGAAAGAGAGAGGCTGCGACAACGCATCCATAGAGAAGTGGAAAGGGAAATAATTTTTTACTCAGCAAAAAGGTTTCATTAACTCCACCCCGGCTGCCTGCCTGAAAAAAAAGAGGGTAACTTGCTGCCAGCATCGCCTGAATAGGAGTGAATGCGAAGCTTATAATACTATAGGCTGCAGCGTAATAGCCGGCAGCATCGAGTAAAGCCATCCTGGCAAGAAATATTTTATCGCAATCAGTATAAATCGATTTCGCGGCAATCCCGGTAGAAAAGAAAAATCCATCTCCTAAATTTTCCCTGGCCTTCTCCCAAGACCAAGAAGGACGCCCCTTCATTTTGCTTACAAGTGCGAAAGACAGAAGACCTGATAAAAAATTAGCTGCCAAATACCATTGAGACCAAACAAGAACTGAATGATTGCTTACAAGCATTGTAAATCCCAAAGCAGCAAGCAGGCGGCAACAGCTTACCATCGTAAGCAGCAGTGCTGTATTTTTGAGTTGTTCAGTCGCCTGAAATGCCTGACCGGCAATTTCACTAATACGATAAAATAAAAACTCGCCGATAGCTGTATAAAAAACAATCATAACAAATCGGCCCGCCCCAGTCGGTGCAAACAATTTACCACAAAAAAAAGTGAGCGGGATAAGAACAATTCCGGTCAGAAAGGTAAGCATAAGGGCATTTCCCCAGTACACGGAAAAGAGTTTGTTTTCTCTTGACACATGCATAACCAGGATGTTGCCGCTCCCCCAAGAGGAAAAAGGGATGAAAATATTAATCAGAGAGAGGGCCGCGGCAAAAATTCCCAGCCCTTCTGGTCCTAGACTGCGGGTGAGAACGATAAAATAGGCTGCATGGAGCAGCAATCGGCTGCTGTGGGCTCCTGACATCCACAGACTGTTTTTGATCAACTTTTGAGAAAATGATAAGAACAAAGACAACTCCTGCTACCAGAAGACTTATCAGGTTTTTCTAAACAACCGTTTCACTTGGTTATCAACTTGTTCTTGGCGGCTTTTTTTTATTATCTCAGCCAAGGTCGTGGCAAAATGTCTGCAGCTTATTTTCATATCATATTGTCGGGCTGCAGAAATAGCCAGATCACGCAATTGCTTATACAGATGGTCGTCATGGATTAACCTGAGAATATGCTCTGCAAGTGCAAACGTATCTCCAATCGGGGCAGTGCAAATAGCTGCAGTCTGAGAAGCATAAGGGATTGCTTCGGTGGTCACGACGTTGCATCCACAGGCCATCGCCTCTAAGGGAAAAAGTCCGAAACCCTCATGCCGCGATGGATAAAAAAAAATGTCGGCACTGCTCAATACCTGACGCAGGCGACAATCATCCACGACCCCCAAATTACGCACAGGGAAACTATATTGATTTTCCTGTATTGCCTCACCACATATCCAGAGTTCGATTTTATTCTCATCATCCCTGCTTAATTTGGAAAATACCTCCAAGGCCAAATCATAACCTTTGCGATAGTGATCCCCTCTTGCCATGAACAGCAAAGCTTTTCGCTTTTCTTTCAAGCGAGTCAACTCAGGATCGGGGTCAGGGAAAAAATTTTCTAAATCAATGCCGTTCGTAACAACATGAGATTTGTCAAAATGATATCTGGCGGAAAAAACATCGGCCAGATACTGAGAAACAGTGATAATTGGTTCCTTTCTGCCAAAATACCAACGATACAGGAGGTCAATGACTTTACGCATCCATAATGAATCATAGTATTCAACATCATCGGCCTGGGCAAAATAAACAAGCGGATTTTTCAGACGCAGACAAGGAACCAAATGAATGATGTCGACAACCAGCAAATCCTGATTAAAAAGGTGAAAAACGGGATACAGCAAAAAACCCAACCTACCGTTACAGGGCACGTTTACAATTTGAATCCGTTTATCTATATGAAAGACACATGCCATCTCCTTCAGGTAAAAAGTCACGCTGTGTCCTGAAGCGACGAGGGAGTTGGCATAATCAATCACTACCCTATCTCCACCTCGATTACGGAGAGAATAACGATAAAATCCTATATCCATCTTCTCTGAAGCCATCAAAAATTATGTATGATTTGCCGATTTCTCATCGGTAGATACCCCACCCAAGCACCATCACCCACAAAAAACTGACAAGGAACAACTGCGAATCGCTTAACAGTGACTCAGTCGGATCTCCTTCCTTACCCGACTGCACCAGGAAAATATAACGGAAAAGCCCAAAACAGCAGAGCAGGACAGTGTAAATAAGTTTAGGCCGATAAATAACATACATGGAGTATGTGACCAACACGGCCGCCCCGGTCATATACATTGCACCCTCAAGAAAACCTTCTGGATATTTACCAAGGGAGGTACGATGACTGCCTGCCTCCAGACCAAGCATTTTCTTTTCACTAAGCCTTTTCCCGGTGCTGAGAAAAATCGACAGCAGAAAAACTGACAAAAAAAGCCATTCGGAAATATGGATTCGGAAGGCCAGTCCTCCCGCTTCAAGACGGAGAAGAAAACCGGCAGAAATACATAAAATATCAAATATCGGCTCACCTTTCAGTTTAAAGCTGTAACTTGTTGTGATGATTAAATAAACAACAAGAAAAAGGAGAAAATTTCCGGCAACAAGATAGCCGGCAACACAAGATAAAATAACGAGAACTGCGGCAATGAAAGCTGCACTTCCTTGAGAAACTTGCCCTGCAGGAATAGGCCTCGTTTTTTTTATCGGATGTAATGCATCGCTTTCTGCGTCCACCATATCATTTATGACATAGATTGAACTTGCAGCCAGAGAAAAAGCGAAAAAAGGCATGATCCCATACTTTGCCACATCTGCATTGAAAATACTGCCGGCCATAAATGGCGGGAAGAAAAGAATAAGATTCTTCACCCAATGCTTGGGACGCAAAAGCTTTATGACAGCAAAAAAAGACATCTCCTGTTATCCTGCTACCGAACTTTGCTCGTTATTTAATGTAAGATATAAATCTTCAAGAGATCTTTTTTTCAGCTCAATATTTATAACAGTTCCTCCCAGAGCCAGTACCTTCTCGGTAAGGGCGGGCAACTGCCCCTCACTGACTTCTGTCTTGAAAACATTATCCTTCTGCCAGAGATATGTAACACCATGAGAGTCAGTCAAGGCATCTGCCTTTGAAGTTTCAGCCCGAAAAGTCAACTCAAGTTTTCCAACCGCCGGATACAAAGCCTGCCCGATCGAGCCAACATATTTCATGTTTCCTTTCACCAATATACCTACTCTGTCACAAAGTGTTTCAATATCGGGGATAATATGAGTGCTGAAAAAAATG
>QKJV01000194.1 GCA_003249165.1 Desulfobulbaceae bacterium
TATGGCAATTTTTTATTCTCTTCAATAAAACGGAGGAAGTCTGCGGCTTTGAGAGGCTGGCTATAAAGATACCCCTGGATTTCGTCGCATCTCCTCGCCCGCAAAAAATCCAGTTGTTCTTGGGTTTCCACTCCTTCCGCTATTATGCTCATCCCCACGGCACGGCCAAGATCGAGTATTGCACTGACAATAGCCTCCGTTTCACGATTTTTGCCGAGATCATCGACGAACGATTTGTCAATTTTTATCATATCGAAGGGAAAACGCCGAAGATATGCCAGGCTTGAATATCCGGTGCCGAAATCATCCATGGCAAGCGAAAAACCTTTCTCTTTGAGATTGTGTAATAATTCTGATGCACTGGCCGGATCTTCCATGATTATGCTTTCGGTAAGCTCCAGATCCAGATTAAAGGGGCGGAAAGAGTTGTCTTTCACGACTCCCTCAAGCATGGACAGGAGGTCTTCGTAGCGGAATTGACGTGAGGAAATGTTCACTGATAACCTGATATCAACACCACCGCTTTTCTGTTTCCAGCAACACGCTTCCTTTACGGCTTCTTTTGTCACCCAGGCACCGATGGGCAGGATTAATCCGGACTCTTCGGCGATGGGAATAAACATTGATGGACTTAATATTCCATGTATTGGATGATTCCAGCGGATCAGGGCTTCCGCTCCGATGAGTCTGTCTTCTTTTAATGAATACTGTGGCTGGTAATAGAGTTCAAGCTGCCCATTTTTTTCAGCATCGTGCAGGTCTTGTTTCAGTTCAAGCCATAAACGGGCCCGTTCATTCATGTCCTTGGTGAAATAACAGAATCCTCCTTTATGGGTTTCTTTCGCTCGATACATCGCCGTATCGGCGTGCATCATCAACTCCGATGGATTTTTCCCATCCTTGGGATAAAGGGAAATTCCGACACTGCAACCGATATACAGTGTATGGTCCCTGATTATGAGTTTGTCACCGATCGCTGCCATAATCCTGAATACGACATCAGTGATATACGATTCTGATTCAGGTTCATGTAAGAGCACTACATATTCATCACCTCCGAGCCTTGCCACGGTATCAACATCACGGACAGAGGCTGAAATACGTTGGCCGATTTCCTTGATAATGACGTCGCCTGTGCCATGACCCAACGTGTCATTCACCTGTTTGAAGTTGTCAAGATCAAGGAACAGGACTGCCAGGAGGCAGCCTTTTCTTCTGGCCTGGGCAACAGCCTGGGAAAGGAGGTTGTCAAGCAGATTACGATTGGCAAGTCCGGTTAACGGGTCGTGATTTGCCCTGAACGCAAGTTCAAGTTCATATTTTTTCTGTTCTGTTATATCCTGCAGGGTCTCAATTGCCCCAATAAGTTCTCCTTTCAAACCATGTATTGGAGCAGCGGTGAAATAGAGCCATTTGGGACCAGACGTGAAGTTGGGGAAGTAATTAGTAACTTCCCATGCGCCTTCAATAAGTGATGATTTGTTTGCGATGCCATGATAGTGTTCAGGTATCAGGCTTCCTTTTCCATCCAGAATGAGGTCAGCGAGTACAGGCCGATTTTCACTGTAAAATGTTTTCCATTGCTCCCGGGAACCTACCATATCAGCAGCAGAGATGCCGTTTAATGCCTCGCATGCCCTGTTGAAATGAGTTACCCGGTGATCAGCGTTAATAACGAACATTGGAACAGGGCAGCCAGCAACTATTTCCGATAACAAATGCCTGCTCTCACGCCATGCCTTTTCGGCTTTTTTCTCATCGGTTATATCCCTTAAAGTCTCGATAGCGCCAATCAGTGATCCTGCATCGTCGTAAAGGGCTGAGGCGGTGAACGCAAGCCAGCGCCCGCCGTCTGGAAAATGCTGAAAAAAGTCTTCCGCCTCCCAGGCGTTTGCAAGAATTGGAGATGGATGACATTTTTCCTTGTAAAGATCTACTACCTCGTCCATTCTCCCGTCGATAATGAGATCTGCCATAACCGGGCGTTTCGAGGGATAAAAAGGCTTCCAGGCGTTTTGGGTGCCCAGGAGCTTTTCGGCGGGCCAGCCAGTCGCGATCTCACATGCTTTGTTCCAGTGAACGATGGTATGAGTACAATCCATAACAAATATGGCCACAGGACAATTATCTATAATTCTGGGTAAAAATTTGCCATTAGGCATAGCAGTCGCGAACGGAATGAATCGGCTATCAGTCACAATCAGACTCCATAATTCTGGAACCACCGGGATATTCCCGGCTGCCGGCAGGCAACAAGCTGCGGCTGGGAAAATATCGAATGCTACTCATTGTGCCACAAGCAACCCGTTTTCCCTGGCATATGAAGAGGCATTGATAATAAACAGAAAATGGTACTTGGGATTGCCAGTTTAATTGTATCTTTTCTTACTGCATAAAATCAAAAAACAAACAGAGATATTTAAAAAAAACTCAATTTGGGACAGCCTGGTGTTCGGGTATCAGAAAAAAGGAAGGCCTGCATGTTCTGACGAGGCGCTTACAATTTACCATTCGCCAGGTGTCTACTTAGCTGTGGTTATGATTTCTATCTATACTATTATAGTATAGATATTGAATTAAAATAATATGTAATAATAAATAGATAGAGAAGAGATTAAGTTCATTAATTTCCCGGAATATACCATTTGCTGCAACTCGTCCCCCCTTTCCGGGGTTAGTCACATTTTATTGCAGCATCTGCCGCAGGATAAATTATAAAATTCGTACGACTCAGACGCTTTCTGGTCATACCTGCAACCTAATCCTTTTTATTCATTCCATTGAAAAATCGGAAAGCTGAACCACTGATGATTTTCTTGAAATTTAAACAGTTCATTGTCAAACTCCTGCTGAGTATTCCACATCTACTGATAGCAGGATTTCTAGGGTCATGTTTGAGCTTTTTTTTTGAAAAAGTTTTTTAGTATCGTTAATAAGCGATAGCAGGAAATAGAAAAGAGACGATAATCAGGGTATGATGAAAGGGTAGAAAAATTGGGCCCTTTTGGGTCTTTACCGTCAATGTCAAGTCAATTGAAAAAATCACGAAAAAAGGAGGTTGAAAATGCCGGAATTTTGTAATCCCTTTGCAGTGTTAAAAAATGACCGAAAATTAACCCACGAAGAACTGGTCCGTGCAATTCGCTTTATGGTTGCGGCCGAATACGAGGCTATTCAACTTTATCAGCAGACAGCGGAAAGCACGGATAATACACTCGCAAAAAAAGTGCTTATCGATATTGCCGATGAAGAAAAAGAACATGCGGGTGAATTCCTTCGCCTGTTACGAGAACTCGAGCCTGAGGAAGAGAAATTTTATCGGGAAGGCTATGAAGAAGTTGAGGAAATGATAGCCGAACTTAAAAAATAGCTCTATTTATATAAAAATTGGGGAGTTAATCCTCCCCGCTTTGAATTTTCCGTATAAGGGCATACGACTCCCATGATATTTCAGGTTTTGTTTTGAGTAAAACTCGAGTGCCCGAATTAGCCTGTGACAGCAAACTGCCTTCTGGTGTTCTTATCGAAAGAACATCAAAAGGTTCATTGGTGAGTCCCTGCCCCATGTATTCCAGCTGTTCTCCCGCCCTGATTCTGTTGCGGACTTCGATAAGGGGTTGTTGACCAGGTTCGACGATGACACCCGCCGGTACATATGTCTGGTCCACTACGGCGCCATTGTAGCACATATCATTTTTAGAGGGAGGACCGTCCAGAAAATTTTCTGTATAGCCACGGGTTCCCAGTTTGGCTATTTCGTCCATAAATAACTGGGGCAACACTATGGGAGTTATCGATGGTTTACTTTCGAGGCACTGTCGTATATGATCAAGTGCTGCCCGATAAATTCGCACGATACCTCCAGCATAATAAATTCCTTTCATCCTTCCTTCTATTTTAAAGGAATCCACGCCAGCGGCGACAAGTTCAGGTAATCGGTTAATCAGGCAGAGATCTTTGCTGTTGAAGATATATGTCCCTCTTTTATCTTCTTCGACGGGGAAGAATTGGCCTGGCCTCTTTTCTTCTTCGAGCCGGTAGTCATAACGACATGGATGAGCGCAATTTCCCTTATTTGCATCACGGCCGGTGAGATAAAGACTGAGCATACAGCGGCCTGAGTACGAAATGCACAAAGCTCCATGAACGAAAACCTCGATTTTAGCTGAAACAGCCTCTTTGATTTCTGCAATTTCTGTTAAGGTCAGTTCCCTTGCAAGGTTCAAGCGTGAAACTCCCTGCTCAACCCAGAACCGTGCACTTTCGAGGTTCGTGACATTTGCCTGAGTGGAAAGATGCAGGGACAGCGCTGGAACAAGTTTTTTAGCCAGACGCAAGACGCCAGGGTCTGATACAATAAGGCCATCCACGCCGATTTCCGCTAACCATAAAAGGTAGGCTGGCAGTGCCGCAAAATCTTGGTTATGGGCAAAAATATTGACAGTAACAAAAACACGGACATGATTATCATGGGCGAAAGCAACAGCCCGTTCGAGATCCTGACGGGAAAAGTTGGTGGCATGAGCACGCAGGCTGAATTCCTTGCCGCCGAGATAGACGGCATCGGCTCCATAATGAATGACGGTCTTCAGTTTTTCAAAACTGCCGGCAGGAGCAAGAAGCTCACACTGTTTTATTTTTTCGCAATCTATATGGAGGTTCACAATTCTCCTTGTTGGCATTATGTGTGTGCTGACAGCCCTTAATATGGGCGGCGCCATTAAAAAAATCTTGACTGGGTAAAGTCGTACTGTTTGAATGAACACGTTTCTGGATCAGATTAACCTTTTTCATTAAATGCTTCAATGAGCGAAAAAATAGCCGTCGCCATGAGCGGCGGTGTTGACAGCACGGTATGCGCATTATTACTCCAGAAAAAATACGATGTGCATGGCTATTTTATGAATCTGGGGCTGCCAGATCATGGGGAACAGATTAAAAGGGTGCGCCATATTGCCGGATTAATCGATGTTCCTCTTGTCGAGGTCGATTTGGCTGATGATTTTGCCAAGGAGGTAGTTGATTATTTCTGCCGCAGCTATGCAGAGGGCAGAACACCTAACCCTTGCGTCATCTGTAATCCACGAATCAAATTTGGAAAACTATTCAATGCAATCCATCGTGACGGTATTGAGAAAATGGCAACCGGCCATTATGTCCGGCTGAGTTCTGATGGGCGTCGTCTTCTGCAGGGCATTGATGCAGGAAAGGATCAGTCATATTTTCTGTGTGGTCTCTCTCGAATACAGTTACAACATGTTCTGTTTCCGCTGGGCGTATTGACGAAGAGAGAAGTGTATAGCTTGGCTGCCGATGCCGGGCTGCATTTCATGGAAGAAAGGGAAAGCCAGGATGTCTGTTTTTTGCAAAATGAAAGCCCGGGAGATTTTCTGAAAAAAAAGGCGGATTGCCAAAAAGGTGATATTGTCACCAGAGATGGTAAAATAATCGGTCGTCACAGTGGTGTTTTTTACTATACAGTCGGCCAACGGCGGGGAGTGGGTGTTTGCGACCGAACTCCTTACTATGTCACCGGTCTGTGTGCTGAAAAAAATCAGGTGATAGTGGGTAAAAAAGCGGATTTGCTGGAAAAGGAATTACTGGTTCGCTCAGTGAATTGGATTTCAGGAGAGCCTCCTCATTTGCCGGGCCGTTTTATGGTAAAAATTCGTTATCGGCATCAGCCTGCTCCTGCCCAGCTATCTATGGAAGGGCGGCTGGTGAGGGTAGTTTTTTGTGAAGCACAGCGTGCGATCACTCCAGGGCAGTTCGCTGTTTTTTATGATGGCGATGAGGTTGTCGGTGGTGGGGAGATTGTTAAAAAAGCATGACATCTGAAAAAAAGACTTTGAAAGTTGCCTTGACAACTCTTGGGTGCAAGGTGAACCAATTCGAAACAGCCTCTTTTATGTCCGGACTTGAGGAGCGCGGTGCGGAGATTGTTCCTTTTTCCAGCGAGGCGGATATTTATATCATCAATACCTGTGCCGTGACCTCTAAAGCTGGAGCTCAATCCCGTCAGATGATCAGGCGAGCTCTGAAGATAAACAAAGATGCCCGTGTTATCGTTACCGGTTGCTATGCCCAGGTTGCCAGTCAGAAGGTTCTTGAGATAGGGGACTGGTCGCTATGTATTGTCGGCAACGGCTATAAACACCACCTGGTCGATATTGCCCTTGCGGCAAAACAATGTGATCTCGAAATGCATATGGGTGATATCGGCACCAGAAAAGAAATCAGTCTTCTGCCCGTTCGTCATTTTCCGAATGACCGGACCCGAGCCTTTTTGAAAATTCAGGATGGGTGCAACAGTTTCTGTTCATACTGCATTGTGCCTTATGCAAGGGGCCGCAGCCGCAGTCTCCCGGTGGATGCCGCCTTGGCGCAGATTGGTGTTTTTGTTGAAAACGGGTATCGGGAGATCGTTCTCACGGGGATTCATGTAGGCATGTATGGGCTGGACCTGCAGCCCCCTGCCCGTTTATCCTCCTTTATTGACGATGCCACTAAAATTTATCCGGATATCCGTTTCCGTCTGAGTTCTCTGGAGCCAGGGGAAGTGCATGATGAGATACTTGATCTCATGGCCGACCGGCAGAATTTCATGCCGCATTTCCATATTCCTCTCCAAAGTGGTGATAATGGGATTTTACGGAAAATGAATCGGGGTTATCTGGCAGAGGATTTTTCTAAACTCGTGGAGCAGATCAGAAAAAAAATTCCTTATGCTGCTATAGGTGTTGACGTGTTGGTCGGCTTTCCTGGCGAAGATGATGCAGCTTTTGGCAATACCTGTTCAGTTCTTGAAGAATTGCCGATCACCTATCTCCACGTTTTTCCCTATTCGAAAAGACCAGGCACCAAGGCAGCAGCTATGGCTGATCAGCTGGCAGGAAATATCAAAGATGAAAGGGTGGCCCGTCTGCGGTTGTTGAGCGAGCAAAAAAAACGGGCATTCTATCGGCAACAGCTTGGGACATCACACCGGGTGCTGGCAGAAAATAAGAAAAATCGTTACAAACTCATGCGCGGCTTTACGGAAAATTATATTCCTGTTCTTTTTCCGGCACAGGAAACGAGCGCAAACCAGATTGTTAATGTCTTCCTCGACCGGGTGGAAGGCGGCATTGTTTTCGGACAGATGATATGATTGGAGAAATAATAGCAATCGGCAACGAACTGACTTCAGGTAGAATTCTCAATTCAACCAGTTATTTTGCGGCCAGTCACCTTTATGCTGCGGGGCATGAGATAACCGCCATGGCTACCATCGGTGATGAACCGCAAATGATCGGCAAGGCCTTGCGGGAAAGTGTTGAAAGAGCTGACTTTGTCGTAGTGACGGGTGGCCTTGGTCCAACCAATGATGATATCACGAATTCCGCTGTGGCCGATGCTTTAAACCGGCCAACTATCCTGTATCCGGAAATTTTCGACAAAATAAAAGAATCAAGTTCATTTAAAGACATGCCTTCTCTTGAAAAGCTGGCATGGTTGCCTTCCGGCGCGGAAATTCTGAAGCCAGGTGACAGAATCGCCGGCTATATGCTTATTTATCATGAAAAACCGATTTTTTTTCTGCCCGGCGTTCCTCACCAGATGCGGGAACTGATGCTTGACCGTGTAATTCCCCGATTGGCAAGTTGGGGGGGAAATAATATCTCCCTTGTGAAACAAAAGGTTTTCAAAATTTTCGGTTTACCCGAACCAATGATTCAGGAGATGTTGGCAGACTTGGAAAAAAACAACCAGCAGCTCCGTATCGGATATTATCCTCATGCTGCCGAGGTCCATCTCAGCCTGACAGTCCGGGGGAAAACCCATGAAGAAACGGAAGCCCGGTTTAATGAGGGAGAGATCTCCATCAGAAAAATTCTCGGTTGCTGCATTTACACCGATAACGGTGAAATGATGGAAGCTATTGTTGGCCGGAGTCTGCGTGAACAGAAGAAAACCCTTGCCCTGGCTGAATCCTGTACCGGTGGTCTTCTGTCGCATCTTATAACGCTCATTGCGGGCAGCTCGGATTACTTCCTTGGCGGCATTGTTGCCTATGCAAACAAAACAAAAGAAAAAATTCTGCGGGTTAAAAGTGCAACCTTAAATAGTCGTGGGGCGGTAAGTAGGGAAACCGCCGGAGAAATGGCTGAAGGGGCAAAAAAAGCAACCGGAGCGGATATCGCTTTGTCCATTACGGGGATTGCAGGTCCGGGTGGGGGCACTTCGGAAAAACCGGTGGGCACTGTTTGTTTCGCTCTCACTGATTCTAAAAAAACACGCACTTTTCGTTACCATTTCACGGGTAACAGAAATATGGTTCAGACTAAAGCCGCCATGACCGGCCTCGATCTTTTGCGTCGTTATCTTCATGGGCTTGACTTTATTGATAGCGGCTGGTAGTGATGAAAAATTTATCATTAACCTAATCTTGGCACGGTACGATAATTTGATGTCCTTTTTAAATT
>QKJV01000221.1 GCA_003249165.1 Desulfobulbaceae bacterium
GGCCTGTTCAAAGTGGATTTAAACCATGAGGTGCTTGAAAGGGATCTTGACCAGAACCCCGAACTTCTGGCTGAACCCTTTCAGACCGTCATGCGGGTATATGGCGAGGATAATCCATATGAGCGGCTCAAAGATTTGACCCGGGGCAGGAAAATTCAGAAAGAGGATTTGGCCCGGTTTGTGGATGGACTTGAAAAGGTGCCGCCTGAAGTTAAAAAACGCATGAGGGCGCTTTCACCCCAGACATACCTGGGACTGGCCGAATCCCTGGTGGATCTGTATTTCAATGAAAAATCCAAAAATGATAAGTGATATACAAGGGCGGATGCTGCTGAAAATGGCTCGCACCAGTATTGCCGAACAACTTGGTCTTCCTGTGGATTCAACACAGATTGATTTAGATCAGCCCTTTCTGGAAGTTAAACAGGGGCTTTTTGTGACCTTGCATAAAAACGGCGACTTAAGAGGATGTATTGGTGTAATCGAACCGGTTGAGCCCTTGAGAACAGGGGTTGGGAAAACCGCAAGGCTAGCTGCTTTCAAAGATTTCCGTTTTGCCCCCCTTGCCAGGGATGAGTTTGACCAGGTAGATCTGGAGATCAGTCTTTTGTCCCTGCCCGAAAAATTTGAATACAGTAATTCAAAAGAGTTGGTCCAAAGGCTTGTGCCTTTCAAAGACGGCGTTATTATTGAAAAAGGAAACAGACGGGCCACCTTTCTTCCCCAGGTCTGGGAAAAATTGCCGGATACTGCTTCGTTTTTATCCCAGTTGTGCATCAAGGCCGGGCTTGATGCCGATGAATGGACCAAAGGCGGCCTAACCGTCCATACTTACAGGGTCCATTTGTTTTGTGAAAAAAAATAGTACAACCGGGTGCAAAAAAATTTATGCGTATAGATCAGGAATTACTGGAAGTCATTTTATCCATTACACATAGGGATGAATTGGAACATTTTTTTGAAGAAATTTTTACACCGGCTGAGCTTTCAGACCTTTCTTTGCGCTGGAAGCTTTTAAAAGATCTGCATGCGGGTATGACCCAGCGGAAAATTGCTGAAAAATACGGCATCAGCCTGTGTAAAATCACAAGGGGGTCAAAGGTGCTGAAAAAAAATGGTTCTGTTGCACTTAAAGTATTGGATTCAATGAATTGACTCTATCATCTGATAAGTTCCAGGGCCAGCTCGGACCATAGCTCCAGGTCCAGTCGGGAAAGCTTTTGTGTTGCATGCCAGGTAAAGCTGTGCAATTCATTTCCAGGCAGATAGCCTTGCGGGTCTTGTGTTCTGATCAGAAATACCGCCCCCATGTGAACGCTGCCTACGGGCGTGATATCTTCACTGATGATACCTATAAATTCAATGGGATCGCCGGCAACTCGCCGGGTCAGTTCCTCATCCAGTTCCCTTTGCATGCCGTTTTTTAAAATGTTTTCAAAACTGTCTGCCCCTGTGGTCTTATCCCCGGGGTTGATATGGCCGCCGATCCCAATGGACCACAGGTCGTGAAGCCGTTTTTCGCTGCCCTGTCTGTTGTAAGCCGCAGTCATGCCGGCATCGGCTGTCTGCAAAAGAATATAAGGGATGATCTGTTTTTTTTGCCTGTCTTCTTCGGCAATGGCACGGCGGACAAAGGAAAATCTGGCTTTGGTGCATGTGGCGGCAAATGTGGAAAAATCCATTGGAAGAACGGTCCTTTGGGTGACCCAGGATGCCGGAAGGATTTTACGGTCAATGCACAATACCTGTTCTTGTTTCCTAAATTTTTCCCATTCAAATCGGGTGATATTTCTGTCGGATCTGCTGAACTCCACGCCGATGAGAAAGGTGTCTCTGCCGGCGTATTTTTCATGATATTTTTTTTTGATCTGGTCCAGGGCCCGGAAAGGTTGTGTCACTTCATTGACTTTGAATTCGATGATATAAATCCTGCCGCCAAAATCCACGGTCATGTCCATCCGGCCATGACTGGTGGATTCTTCGGCCCGGACATTGAGCCCCAGGGCTGTAAAATAGCAGTAAACAATAGAGCAGTAATAGCCCTCGTATCCGGCCATTTCGTTTTTTCGGTACCAGTCATGGGGGATGGAGGCAAAAAAGGCATGAAATAATTGTTCCAGGTCAACCAACCTGGCAATCAAAGGCGTTTTGTCCACATAGCAATAGTTGCCCTCAATGATTTTTTCAAATGTCTGTATGCCAACGGGCAGTTTTTTTATCATAAATCACTACTTCCCCGAAAATTTCACAAGCACCATAAGTATATCAGCACAGATATGAAAGGCAAAGGAAAACCGGCAATTCTAATCCGGTAATAAAATTAAGGAGAAGGTTAATCTCCAATATAATTGATTCCTGGCTTTTGAGAGCAAGGCACAATATGGCGGCCGGATAATTCCCTGAAAAGAGCTCAATCCTCACGGTGCGCACTTGAAACGGGTCAATGAGAATGCAAAAATTATTCACTTGGGAAATCAAAAAAGGTCAAGACTACAGGGATAGTCCACTGTGATGCAAATTTTGAAAACCAAATGCCGGTGGATAGGAAGTCCCCACCGCAAAAGCCTCCAAGATTCATCGATATAAAAAATGATACAAGGCATCCGTACCCTCCTAATAGACCTACAAAATAGGTCGCCGTATTCAAAACGCAGTTTAATTATAACAAAACAAATTAAAATAGGTTAAAATCGTAAAGAATGAATTGATTTTTTTATTCTATCTTTATAATCTCATTCGTGATTTGATTGGTCTGTTGCGTTGTGCTCATGTCCTGAGAAAAGACAGGTTCAATGCCGTTAGCATAATACAAGGCTCTGTTCCCTTTAAATGTTGAAAATCAATTAAAGGTAGATGGTTAAAGGAGTTCCCCTTCAGAGTTTCAATGCCTATCAAAGCAGCTTTTAAAGCCTTACTTACAGTAGTTTCGTCGTTGTCCGGCATTAGTTTCAACATAGAGCCTAATACAAAGAGGATTGAAAACGACCATGGAGAAAAAGATGAAAGACCGATGGTTGTCAGTAGATGAAATGGCGGAATATCTTGGTGTCAGACGGGATACGATCTACCGTTGGATCAATGATAAGAGCATGCCCGCACATAAAATCGGCCGTCTTTGGAAATTCAAAAAAGACGAGGTTGATACGTGGGTTCGTGACGGAAAAGCCAGCGAAGTCACCAAAGGGAAATAACTTAACGCAGGAGTTCATGGATGACAAGCGCTCAACAACGCGCCGCACTGCAACGCCAGATCTGGCAAATCGCAAATGATGTACGGGGCGCGGTAGATGGCTGGGATTTTAAACAGTATGTGCTCGGCACCCTGTTTTACCGGTTTATCAGTGAAAATTTTGCAAACTATATTGAAGGCGGTGATGACAGCATTAACTATGCAGAACTTTCCGATGAGATCATCACCCCGGAAATCAAAGACGATGCTATTAAAACCAAGGGCTATTTTATCTATCCCAGCCAGCTCTTTGCCAATATTGCCAAAGGCGCCAACACTAACGACAGCCTGAATACCGACCTTGCTGCCATATTTGCCGCAATCGAATCTTCTGCCGGCGGCTACCCTTCAGAAGGAGACATTAAGGGGCTGTTTGCTGATTTTGATACGACCAGCAACCGCCTCGGCAATACCGTTGCCGATAAAAACAGCCGCCTGGCTTCAGTTTTAAAGGGGGTGGCCGGGCTGGATTTTGGTGATTTTCACGGCAGTAAGATCGATCTTTTTGGCGATGCCTACGAGTTTCTTATCTCCAACTATGCCGCCAATGCAGGTAAGTCCGGCGGGGAATTTTTCACCCCGCAGCATGTATCCAGGCTAATTGCACAGCTTGCCATGCACAAGCAGGAGAGCGTCAATAAAATTTATGATCCTGCTGCCGGTTCCGGCTCTCTGCTGCTGCAGGCCAAAAAGCATTTTGACGACCATATTATTGAAGAGGGATTCTTTGGTCAGGAGATCAACCACACCACCTACAACCTGGCGCGGATGAACATGTTTTTGCACAATATCAACTACGACAAGTTCAATATCCAGCTGGGCAACACTTTGGAAACTCCGCATTTTTTAGATGAAAAACCCTTTGATGCCATTGTCTCCAACCCGCCTTACTCGGTGAAATGGAAAGGCAGCGATGACCCTACCCTGATCAATGATGATCGCTTTGCCCCGGCCGGGGTACTCGCCCCCAAATCCAAGGCCGATTTTGCCTTTGTGCTGCACAGTTTAAGCTATCTCTCCAGTAAAGGGCGGGCTGCCATTGTCTGTTTCCCCGGTATCTTTTACCGTGGCGGCGCAGAGCAGAAAATCCGCAAGTACCTGATTGACAACAATTATGTGGAAACCGTAATATCGCTTGCGCCCAACCTGTTTTTCGGCACCACCATTGCCGTCAACATCCTGGTGCTATCCAAACACAAAACAGACACCACCACCCGGTTTATTGACGCCAGCGCCCTGTTTAAAAAAGAGACCAACAACAATATCCTTACCGATAAGCACATCGAACAGATCATGCAGGCCTTTGCCGGCAAAGAAGATATGGACCACTTTGCCCAGTCCGTATCTTTTGAAACTATTGCCGGCAACGGCTATAATCTGTCTGTAAGCTCCTACGTAGAGGCGCCCGATACCAGAGAAAAAATCAATATTACACAGCTCAATGCCGAGCTGAAAACCACGGTTGAAAAAATCGACCGGCTGCGTACGGATATTGATGCCATTGTGGCGGAAATTGAAGGGGATTGCGTATGATTTTTGAAAACAAACTCAACATCACCAACCAGGTTGAACTTGCCAGGGCCGAAGAAAAAATCAGCAAGCAGAAAGCCATACAGCTGTTTGACTCCGACGATATTGAAAAAGTGGAGGTAGGCACCTTTGCCGGCCTGTCTTTTATCCATGCCTATCTGTTCGGGGATATTTACGAGTTTGCAGGTAAACTTCGCACCGTGAATATTGCCAAAGGCAATTTTCGCTTTGCGCCGCTGATGTATCTGAAGCAATCCCTTGATTATATTGATGCCATGCCCCAGGGCAGTTTTGATCAGATTATCGAAAAATATGTGGAGATGAACATTGCCCATCCTTTTAGAGAAGGCAACGGCCGCACCACCCGCATCTGGCTGGATCTGATCCTTAAAAAAGAGATCAGGCAGGTGCTCGACTGGAACCGGGTGGATAAAGCAGAGTATCTGTCTGCCATGGAGCGCAGCGTGGTAAAGGACATTGAAATCAAAGTGCTGCTCAAGCAGGCCCTCACAGATCAAATTGACGACCGCGCCCTGTTCATGAAAGGCATTGATGTCAGCTATTTCTATGAAGGCTACAATGAATTTAAGACCGAGGAGCTGTAGCATGGGTAAGATGAGTTTTAAAGAAAAGTTGCTTGATGGGGTTGAGGTGGAGTGGAAGGCGTTGGAAGATGCGTTTGATATTTCTGCAGGTGGAGATGTACCAAAAGGTGCATTCTCAGATACTAAAACTGAAAAATTCAATATTCCTATTTTATCTAATGGAATTGAAGATAAATCTTTATACGGATGGACTGATAAAGCCAAAATTGAAAAGCCAAGCCTAACGATATCTGCAAGAGGCACGATAGGTTGGACTAGTTATCGAGATAAACCATTTTTTCCAATAGTGCGGTTGATAGTGTTAACTCCGAAGATTGAAATGGATCTGAAGTACGCCTACTACTTTATGAAAACTATTGAGAAAAATTATAAAATTCCAGAAGCTGGTATACCACAACTCACTAAACCAATGGTCAAAGATATCTCCATTCCCATCCCATGCCCTAACAACCCGGAAAAATCTCTGGAAATCCAGGCAGAAATCGTCCGCATTCTGGACACCTTCACCGAGCTTACAGCCGAGCTTACAGCCGAGCTTACAGCCGAGCTTACAGCTCGGAAAAAACAATACAACTACTATCGCGATCAGTTGTTAACTTTTGAAGAAGGGGCCGTGGAATGGAAAACCCTGGGGGACATTGGCGAATTCATTCGAGGGAAACGTTTCACAAAAGCTGACTATGTGGATGAAGGGATCAGTGTCATTCACTATGGCGAGATTTACACGCATTATGGTGTGTCAGCCACTCATGCGCTATCCCAGGTTCGGACTGAAATGGCCGCATCATTACGCTATGCAGAACCAGGTGATGTTGTGTTAACCGATGTCGGAGAAACCGTCGAAGATGTTGGCAAGGCTGTTGCTTGGCTTGGAAATGAAAAAGTAGCCATTCATGATCATTGTTATGCGTTCCGTCATTCGATGAACCCAAAGTTTGTTTCCTATTGTATGCAAACAACTTCATTTATTGCTGAGAAAGCAAAATATGTGGCCCGAACCAAGGTCAACACATTATTGATCAATGGGTTCGCAAAAACCTCTATTCCTGTTCCGTATCCGGACGACCCTGACAAATCACTGGCTGAACAAGAACGTATCGTCGCAATCCTTGATAAATTCGACACCCTGACTACCTCCATCAGCGAGGGGCTGCCCTGTGAAATTGAATTGCGCCAAAAGCAATATGAATATTACCGTGATCTGTTGTTAACTTTTCCCAAACCAGAGGTAACGGCATAATATGGGCAAGACGCTAACGGAAATAGCCCGGCAGTTAAAAGACGCCAATAAAAAAGTGCAGTTGATCTATGCCTTTAACGGCGTGGGTAAAACACGGCTTTCAAGGGAATTCAAACAACTCATTGCACCTCAAAATGGCAATGATGATGGGACAGAACAATCCGAAGTGTCACGCACAAAGTTCCTCTACTACAACGCCTTTACTGAAGACTTGTTTTATTGGGATAATGATTTAGACCTTGATGCAGCACCCAAACTCAAAATTCAGCCTAATGCTTACACCCAATGGGTGCTGCAGGACCAGGGGCAGGACCAAAATACGATTGCCCATTTCCAGCATTACACGGATGAAAAATTAACCCCGCATTTTAGTCCGGATTTTTCAGAGGTTACGTTTTCTATCCAACGGGGTAATGAAGAACGGATCGAAAATATAAAAATTTCCAAAGGCGAAGAAAGTAACTTTATCTGGAGTATCTTCTACAGCATCGTGGAACAGGTAATTGATGTCTTAAACGTCGCTGAACCCGATGAACGGGAAACAGATCAGTTTGATCAATTAGAATATATCTTTATTGATGATCCGGTGAGTTCGTTAGATGAAAACCATCTGATTGAGTTAGCCGTTAACTTGGCGGAGTTAATAAAATCAAGCCCGCAAAGCTTAAAGTTTATAGTAACAACGCACAGTCCGCTTTTTTTCAACGTAATTTTCAATGAGCTTAACAAGAAAACTTGCTATCTTTTAGAACGTCTTGAAGACGGCACTTTTACCCTTGTTGAAAAGAAAGGCGACTCCAATAAAAGCTTTTCCTATCACTTGTATTTAAAGCAGACGCTTGAACAGGCGATTGCTGAAAATAAAGTTCAAAAATACCATTTTACACTGTTACGTAATCTGTACGAGAAAACGGCAAGTTTTCTGGGCTATCCGAAATGGTCAGAGCTCTTACCTGGTGATAAACAGGCTTATTTAAACCGCATTATTCAATTTACCAGCCACCGTACGTTGTCCAATGAAGAAATCGCCGAACCAACTGATCCGGAAAAACAAACTGTTAAGTTTTTGCTGGACAACCTGCTTGATAACTATGGCTATTGGAAACAGGAACAACAAAATGGTTGATTACACCAAACCCATTGCAGAATCCAAAAACTTTATCGTTCTGGATAAATACACCAAAGAGTGGCAGGTCTGTGAAGGTGTTCAAGGCTACCAGAGCGAAGGCGATCTGGAGCGGGAGTTTATTCAGGATCTGGTCCATCAGGGCTATGAATATCTGCCCGAATTAAATACGCCGGAAAAAATGCTGGCCAATATGCGAGAGCAGCTGCAGGCCCTGAATAAAATGCAGTTCTCAGAAGATGAGTGGCCGCGCTTTGTTGAAACCTGGCTGGATAAACCCAGCGATACCATAATCGATAAAACCCGAAAAATCCATGATGACTATATCCACGATTTTGTCTTTGATGACGGCCATATCCAGAACATCTATCTTGTGGATAAAAAAAATATTGCCCGCAATAAGGTGCAGGTAATCAGGCAGTTTGAACAGACCGGCACCCAGGCAAACCGCTACGATGTGACGGTGCTGGTCAATGGCCTGCCCCTGGTACAGGTTGAGCTCAAAAAACGCGGCGTGGCCATTCGGGAGGCGTTTAATCAGGTACACCGATACAGCAAGGAGAGCTTTAACAGCGAGCATTCTTTGTATAAATATCTGCAGGTGTTTGTGATTTCCAACGGGACCGACAGCCGCTATTTTGCCAACACCACCCAGCGCAATAAAAACAGCTATGATTTCACCATGAACTGGGCAAGAGCGGACAACAGTCTGATCAAGGACTTAAAAGACTTTACAGCCACGTTTTTTCAGACAAATACCCTGCTCAGTGTGTTGCTGCATTATTCGGTGTTTGATATCAACAATACCCTTCTGGTGATGCGCCCCTATCAGATTGCCGCAACCGAGCGTATTTTATGGAAAATCAACAGTTCTTTTGAAGGTAGAAGATGGAGCAAACCCGAAAGCGGCGGCTATATCTGGCACACCACAGGTTCCGGCAAAACCCTGACCAGTTTTAAGGCCGCACGTCTGGCCACACAGCTTACGTTTATCGAGAAGGTGTTTTTTGTGGTGGACCGTAAAGATCTGGATTACCAGACCATGAAAGAATACCAGCGCTTTTCGCCGGACAGCGTCAATGGCTCTGAGAGCACCGCCGGACTCAAACGCAACCTGGATAAAGATGATAACAAGATCATTGTCACCACCATCCAGAAACTCAACAACCTGATGAAAAGTGAGAGTGACCTGCCCGTTTATCACCAGCAGGTGGTGTTCATTTTTGATGAGGCGCATCGCAGCCAGTTTGGTGAGGCACAGAAGAACCTGAAGAAGAAATTTAAGAAATTTTATCAGTTCGGCTTTACCGGTACACCGATATTCCCGCAAAACGCGCTGGGTGCAGAAACTACTGCCAGCGTGTTTGGCTGTGAACTGCATTCTTATGTCATCACGGATGCCATCCGGGATGAAAAGGTGCTCAAGTTCAAGGTGGATTACAACGATGTTCGCCCGCAGTTTAAAGCGATTGAAACCGAGCAGGATGAAAAAAAGCTCAACGCGGCAGAGAACAAACAGGCCTTGTTGCACCCTGACCGTATTAGGGAAGTATCTCACTATATCTTAAATAATTTCCGGCAGAAAACCCACCGCCTGCAAGCCGGAGGCAAGGGTTTCAATGCCATGTTTGCCGTAAGCAATGTGGATGCCGCAAAGCTGTATTATGAGTCGTTGAGGCAATTGCAGAAAGACCGGGATAACCTGCTGAAAGTAGCTACCATCTTTTCGTATGCAGCCAATGAAGAGCAGGATGCCGTGGGTGAAATTCCGGATGAAAGCTTTGATGTGTCCGCCATGAACAGCAGCGCCAAAGAATTTTTAAACGCAGCCATTGCTGACTATAATGCCTTGTTTAAAACCAATTTTGGTGTGGACAGCAATGGTTTCCAAAACTATTACCGCGACCTTGCCAAACGTGTAAAAAACCAGGAAATCGATCTGCTGATCGTTGTCGGCATGTTCTTGACCGGATTTGATGCTCCCACGATGAACACCTTGTTTGTGGATAAAAACCTGCGTTACCATGGTTTGATGCAGGCCTATTCGCGCACCAACCGTATTTTTGATGCCACCAAGACGTTTGGTAATATCGTGACCTTCCGGGATTTAGAGCAGGCAACCATTGATGCCATCAGCCTGTTTGGTGATAAAAACACCAAAAACGTGGTTTTGGAAAAAAGCTACAAAGAATACATGGAAGGCTTTACCGATGTGGTCACTGGTGAAGCGCGGCGGGGTTTTCTGGAGGTGGTGACGGAACTGCAGCAGCGCTTTCCCGACCCGGAGGAGATTGTTAAAGAGTCCGATAAAAAAGCATTTGCCAAACTATTTGGCGAATATTTGCGTGCGGAAAACGTGCTGCTCAACTTTGATGAATTTACCAGCCTGAAAGACCTGCAAAACCTGAATATGGAAGACACAGAGGCAGTTGAAGTCTTTAAAGCCCGACATTATTTAAATGATGACGATCTGAAAACACTGCAGGCAATCAAGATGCCCGGCGAACGTAAAATTCAGAATTACCGCTCAACTTATAACGATATTCGTGATTGGCAGCGCCGTGAAAAATCTGCTGCGGATAAGGACATATCCACCATTGATTGGGATGACGTGGTTTTTGAGGTTGACCTGCTTAAATCTCAGGAAATTAATCTGGACTATATTCTGGAACTTATTTTTGAAAACAATAAAAAAATTAAAGATAAAGCAGCACTGGTTGAAGACGTCCGTCGCGTGATACGTGCTAGTCTTGGCAACCGCGCCAAAGAAAGTCTTTTAGTAGATTTTATTCATCAGACCGACCTTGACCGGATTGGCGACAAGGCCAGTGTGATTGATGCTTTCTTTACCTTTGCTCAGGCCGAACAGCAGCGTGAAGCAGATGAAATTATCAACTCTGAAAATCTGAACACAGAAGCGGCAAAGCGCTATATCACCACATCACTGAAACGGGAATTTGCCAGCGACAACGGCACGGAACTCAATGCCGTTCTGCCTAAAATGAGCCCGTTAAACCCGCAATACCTGACTAAAAAGCAGAGCGTTTTCCAAAAAATAATTGCCTTTGTTGAGAAGTTTAAAGGCGTGGGAGGGAAAATTTAATAAACAATGAAATGGGACGCATCTCTATGAATATTCAAGAAGCAGTATACAGGTTTTGAAGGACGCTGGAAAATCTCTATATGCAAAAGAGATCGATGATCGGATTATGGAAGTTGGCTTTTGGCCATTCCCATGGGATCTGTGCCCGCAGACTATGTCAAAACAAAATTCCCTAAATGCAACTTCTCGAAAACAGGACTATTATTAACAGTTTTGATCATCAAACCTTCAAAATTAAGGGCTGGTCCTATACAACATGTCTGTAAATACTTAGCCCAAGTTTTCGATAGTGATGCTGGATTGATTGTGGTTTCAATAAGTTACGATTTTTAAATGGTGCTTTATGGCACTACATTTGTTTATTTTAACCATAAGTTATTGAAAATAAGTTATTTTTGCTTACACCAAATTTTG
>QKJV01000306.1 GCA_003249165.1 Desulfobulbaceae bacterium
TCAAAGTCACGTTTGAAGATAGAGAAAAGGATGTTCTCGTTGAAATATCTGATAATGGTCCAGGCATACCCGCCATACACCTGCCGCATATTTTTGATGCTTTTTTCCGGGTGAAACGGGATAGGAGTGGTTCCGGGCTTGGCTTGTCAATCAGCAAAATCATTATTGAAGCTCATCAAGGCAGAATTTGGGCTAAAAGCACCGAGGGTAAGGGAAGCACTTTCAGCTTTACGCTGCCAAAAAGCAAAGAAGAAGAAGAAGAAGAAGAAAACTTTTAAACATCACAATTTGGCGCCCCTCTTCCTTGCCACTCAATGGTATTCTTTTTCATAAATTGTTAATAAATAATACTACCTGGAACATCTTCCCTTTCCTGCGCAAGCCGATAACGCTTTGCATTTTCTCCCAGCAAATCTGCCGCTGTGCTGCAAAGCACCAGCTGATATGTTTTGCTTAACTCTGCCAGCATGGCAGCCAATTTCGTTTTTTCTCCCTGTTCCAGTCCGGCATCCGGTTCATCAAGCAGTAAAATTAAGTCCCGCCTTTTAAAATTCTGGATATAAGCTACACTTATGGCGCAGCTCATCAACCATCTATGAAGAAGAGTGACGGAATTGTGTTCACTAGAATCTTCCTGGTCATCATCGTTTTTCAGACGAACGGGCCCACCGCCAACAGAAAGAGAGAAAGATGAATCTAATGTTTTTAAATGCTGAGTCAAATTTTCATTGAGCTGTTTCGTTTTCTGATGATAATAATCTTTATTCTCTTCAAGATGTCTCCTGATTTCGTCATTATCCGCATGACTGAGAAAATGATGATCGATTCCAAGCAATTCCAGAAAAAAAAGATCGGGGCAAATATTGGAAATTTCCTCGGGACATCTCAATTTTTCGGCAATTTTTTCAACATCGATTATTGCCGATAAAAGCACACTTTTCTCCAAATAAACAAAAACGGGCAGCACTGCATTGACTGCCTCTCTCGCCTGCCGGAATCTTGCCGCACGATTAACAAGAAAACGCGCCTGATCTATCAATTCACGGCCCTGTTTACGAGGTGGCTGACTCTCAAGGTAAGCAAGCAAACCGTTTAAACGATCAGCCAAATCCTCCTTGACCCTGTCAGTTGGGTCAATCATAAGACATTCCTGCCATATATCTGCAACTTCAACAGCAGTTACAGCATCAGCAAACACCTCTCTCAACCTGGCTATGGTTGGAGACAATTCACTCCAACGGCTTGAAGAGGCAATATCAACAAAAGTGATCCACTTGGAACAGTCCAACTTGCGCCCTACCTCTATTTGATCGGTTTCCAGATAAACCGGATCAATTTTCTCAAGCTCATCCCGCAACACCTTGTCGCAACTAAACAGAGCAAGGACTGCGGTTTTTTTCTCGGGCATTACTTTACGGGTATATCGCCCATTTTGGATATATTGAGGGAAACTTTCAAAAGGAAACGGCTCATGATGGCAAAATGGAGGATTAATTGACCGTAAAGCTTTAAGTAATGTTGTTTTTCCTCTCCCTTGCTCGCCGCCAATCAATGTAGCTTTCTTAGCAACAGTAAACCATCCTGTATTTTTCAAGACGAAATGTCCAGCAATCCTGCAGCGAAACAGTTGCATAATTCCTCCCTCGAATCAGAATCGTTCTTTTCTGCTTTTAAAATGGGAAATAAAAGGAACAGAACAAAGGGCTAAATTCCCCCGCGTAGTCATCATAACTACCCAAGAGCAAAAGACAAACCAAAAACGCAATATGATCATATAGAATATTTTGGCTATTCTGCAATTGTTCAGCGCACCTGAGTGCATTCCTATTTTAATCGGTACCGATTTCCAGCTGTTTTTCCTGTTGCGGGCTCAACGAGATTTTTAGAATATTCGGAAAAATTTTTCTCTCCCTATTCATATCAGAATGAGCAAAAAAAATTACCCTGTCTCTTTGATAAAATAAAACGGAATAATTTTAACCAATAACAATTAGGGGAAATTCACACAAGAAAGGCTAACACATTGTGACAATCCATCATCTCAAAGGACTAAGCATTGCCCTCTTTTTATGTTTTTATGTCTATTTTTGGTTTACTCATCACTTCATATAACAGCATAATGGTGTTATAGATGTGTCTCGACCAAGGCTCAGAATTCCTTAAGCATCCCCGTCTTGCTTTGTCCACATAACCAAATATGTCAAACTACCCAATGTCCATGGTTAGGGACTGGGAGATTTTTCATGATGAATTCTCACAAAATTTTATCCCGAATTACACTCATTTTATCTGTACTTTTTCTTCTATTCACCTCATCCGCGACCCCCCAGGAAATTGTGCATATCAGAAAAAAAACAGTAAAAATTGACTTCAACGATGTGATACCGACAGCATCCCATGGGTTACAGGTCAACGACCACCCAGCATTGCGTATTGCTGTCGCTGCCATGATCTCCCCTAAGGAAACTTATCAATCTTATATCGATTTGATTAATATGGTCGGTCATTTTATGGACCAAAAGGTTATTTTCATACAGAAAAAAACCTATAGCGAAGTAAATGACATGCTCAAAAATAAAGAACTGGATCTGGCATTTGTCTGTTCAGGCCCCTATGTGTCCGGCAAGGAAGAATTCGGGATGGAGCTTCTTGTCGTCCCTGTATGCCATGGGAAAAAAGTTTACCATTCATATTTTATCACTTCGACAAAAAACGGGAATGATTCGTTTGAATCGCTTAGGGGGAAGACATTTGCATTTACAGATCCACTATCTAACACCGGCTACCTGGTTCCCATCTATTATTTGGCAAAACGCGGAGAAACTGAAAAGAGCTTTTTTGCAAAAACATTTTTTACCCATGGCCATGATAACTCTATCAAGGCGGTTGCGGAGGGACTTGCCGACGGCGCGGCGGTCGATTCGCTGATTTATGATTACTTAAAATCAGTTAATCCAGAAATGACTGCAAAAACAATGATTATCGAAAAGTCTCCTCCATACGGTATTCCTCCTGTAGTAACCCTTTCATCAATGGCTCCTCAGACGAAGGAAAAATTAAGAAATATTTTTCTCTCGATTCATGAAAATCCTCAAGGCAGGAAAATATTGGAACAACTCCGGATCGAGAGGTTTGAGCGTGGTAACGACAAAGATTATGACACCGTGCGGGAGTTACAAAATTTCTTGAAGGAAAGGGGACTCTAAAAAATCAGATGAAGTTTAAAACTAAAATTTTTTCCTATATCTTCATCTCAACGGCCCTCATTATCTGTGGAATGTCGATTATTATGTATGTCTGGATATCCGATCGAAACAAGCAGACCTGTCTTAACTTTGAAAAGGAACTGGCAAGCCTCACTGCGCTGAAAACAGAAGATTATATCCTCAGAAATGAACGAGTTGAATTGTTACGGCTCTTTCAGTCTATCCAGAAAGTCGATCAACATATCGAATATATCTTTGCAGAAAAACAGGGAGAAATAATCGTGCATACCTTCGAAAAAGGTGTGCCTCAAGGACTTCTCAACCTCCCCCCGGTTCAGGATGCTTCTGAAATTGATATTACTCCGGTTGAAAATAACCAAGGAGACTTGATTTACCATTACCGTGTCGTCTTGACTGCCCCAGCATACTCACTTCTTCATGTAGGGGTTTCTAATAAAAAAATTCAAGCGGATCTTCACTCATTCAGAATTTTGATGTTGATTGCCGGCTGCCTGCTCCTCGCGACAGTTCCGTTCAGTGTCGCGCTGTTCCTATCGAGGATTTTTTCGAACCCTATCCATGTTCTGCGTGACACTATTAAGCGTATTGGCAGCGGAGATTTACAATACCGCCTGAACATAAAGACCGGCGATGAAATTGAACAACTGGTAAATGATATCAACGTAATGGCCGGACAACTGGAAAAATCACGAGCAGGCTTAGAGCAAGAAATCGCTGAACGGATACATGCGGAGACGGCCTTACTTAACCAAACAGAATTGCTGAACAATATACTAGACAACGTTCCCCACAGTATTTTCTGGAAAGACAGGCAATCAGTGTACTTGGGTTGCAACAAGGCTTTCGCAGAACTCACCGGACTTGAAAACACTGAGCAAATAGCAGGAAAAACAGATTATGACCTACCCTGGCAAAACGATATCGCTGAACACATAAGAAAGACCGATTTCGACGTAATGGATACAAAGCATTCCATCCATAATGAGGAAGAATCATTTCTTCAGGCAGATGGCCGTGAAAAAATTGTCATCGTCAGCAAGGTTCCGCTTCATGATCAGAAGGATAACGTCTTGGGCGTTCTGGGCATTTATTACGACATCACAGAACGTAAACGAATGGAAGACACCTTGAAACAAACCCAGAAAATGGAAGCAATAGGCACTTTGGCCGGAGGTATTGCCCATGATTTTAACAATATACTCGGAGGAATAATAGGTTACACTGAGCTTGCACTAAACGATACCAGACCAAAAACCAAAGTTTACAATTTTCTACAACAGGTTCTCAAGTCAGCAACGCGTGCCAAAGACCTTGTCCGTCAAATTCTCACTTTCAGCCGCAAAAACCAGGAGGAGCGAAAAGCGATCCAACTTTCAACTATCGTGAAAGAAGAAGCAAAGCTTCTACGTTCGACCTTACCAACCACCATTGATATTCTTCTCAATATTGATAAGAAAGCCGGAATGGTGGATGCTGATCTTACACAAATGCATCAAGTAATAATGAATCTATGTACTAACGCAGCTTTTGCCATGCAGGAGCATGGCGGCACTCTCAAAATTTCCCTTTCCACAATCATGCTGACTCAGCAATCTTCAAAGAAATATCATGACGCCCAGCCCGGTCCCTATATAGAATTAAAAATTTCCGATACTGGGACAGGAATTGATTCCAGGATTATTCACCGAATTTTTGAACCTTTTTTTACGACAAAAGAAAAAGAGAAAGGGACAGGCATGGGGCTTGCTGTAGTTCATGGAATAGTTAAAGAACATGGAGGAAATATCAGCGTAAAAAGTCAAATTAATAAGGGAACGACTTTTACAATCCTCTTACCGCAGGTATTAGCAGAAGATAATAACTCAGCCCCTCCCTCTTCCGCGGTGCCGCGAGGCACAGGAAGAATTCTTTTTGTTGATGATGAAAAAACCCTTTTGAGTCTTGGAAAGAACATGCTGGAATCGTTGGGATATGAGGTAATGGCTTTTCCCGGCAGTCTTGAGGCGCTAGAAGCTTTCCAAGCCTCCCCAGAAGCCTTTGACCTTATTATTACGGATTATACAATGCCGCACATGACCGGATATACGTTGGCTGAAAGAATTCGCAAAATTAATCCATTTGCGAGGATTCTCCTTTGTACTGGATACAGTGACACAATAACTCCTGAGAAAGCTCAGTCAGCCGGGATAAAACAACTCCTTTACAAGCCGATCAGCAAAAAAGAACTTGCCGAAACAATAAGAAACATATTGGCCAAAGAAAGCTGAAACAAATGCTGAAATGAATTTTGCAAATCATAAAACGCAATTATTTGGCAAGTGTTCATTAAATTATGAGATATTTAACCTCTATTTAATAAAAAACAAGGGTCATGACTAGAACAGCACTTTAAAATATGTTCTAATATCTAGTTATGCCCTGAATTTAACTTTATTTCGGCAAGGAGACTCTCATGCCCTTCTATCCCTGGCTCCGTCCTGACTCAAGTGATACCCCGGAAACATTGAAGACGAAGAGGCGGACAGCTCACAAACTTAAGGCCCTGCGTGATGCATTTAAAGAGCATGTGGCTGCAGCGTCTCTCTCCTCTTCAGAAACAAAATTTTCCGACCCCCTAAAATATGTCCGTATAGCAACATGGAACATACGAGAGTTTGATGCTCCGAGTTACGGGTACAGAAGTCGGGAGGCGAAGTGTTATCTTGCTGAGATCATTGCCAATTTTGATTTAATAGCATTGCAGGAAATTCGTCGAGACCTCGGCCCGTTAAATGATATAAAAAATCTACTCGGCCCAAACTGGAGTTATATTGCAACCGACGTTACGGAAGGAAAGGCAGGGAATGAAGAAAGAATGGTCTTTCTCTTCAACAGGAACCGAATCTCTTTTCGTAATGTTGCCGGCGAACTTACCCTTCCCGCTGGACAGCAGGTAACCGATCCTTTTGGTGACCGTTTCAAGATAGAAGGAGGAATAAAGCTGGAGCTACCTGAAGGGCATGTTATCACTTCCGCCGCAGGGCTAAAAGTTGCGACATCTGCTTCCGGGCTGACCAAAGTGGAAGAGGACGTTGAAATCTCTCTGCCTGCCGGAACAAAAATTGTTCTTCCGCCGGACTCATTCATCCGCGTTGCGAAAAATTCCCAAGTCCCTATTACATCCGACAAGAGAATCAATATTGAGGCGAATTCCACTCTTATACTCCCAGAAGCGGCAGAGATCGTGCTTCCACCTAATTCGATGGTGGGCGGACCACAACAGTTTTCCCGGACCCCATTCATCGCCTCTTTTCAGGCTGGTTGGCTTAAAATCAATCTCGCCACAGTCCATATTTATTACGGTTCAGGCAAAGAGGGCCTGGAGCGCCGCAAGGAGGAAATCAGGCACCTTACCCAACTACTTGCCGAACGTGGCAGCCGCGACAATGACACGGATGCCGACTCTTTCTTTATCGTCCTAGGCGATTTCAATATTGTCGACACCACCCACGAAACCATGAATGCACTATGCACGAACGATTTCGTCATACCGGAACCACTCCAGCGAGTCCCGGGATCGAATGTTAAACAAGACAAATTCTATGACCAGATTGCCCTGTGGACCGGCAAATCTAAAAGACGCAAAACCTACACCAAGATCGAGCCCCATCGTGCTGGTGTTTTCGATTACTTCGATGTTGTTTACCGCCTTGATGAGGAGAAAGTATATCGCCCCTTCATGAGTAAACCAAATTCCAACGAATCGTATTCCAGCTATGAAAATTGGCGAACGTACCAGATGTCCGATCATCTCCCCATGTGGGTTGAATTCCGGGTTGACTTCGCCGAAGAATACCTGGCCGATATCGAAGGGAAAATTCAGGAACGACTGGGTGAATAATTTTCTCCACCCTCATAGCCTCATATCGTTCCCATTTCCATCTTTGTCAAGAATTGCTATTTTTATTTCTTTTTGAGCCGGCCTAATTTCCTCTTGAGAACCAAGAAAGCCCCCTGCGAACTCGCCTAACTTTTTTTTCAAAAATGACAAAGAGATGACTCCTTTTCAAACGTTCTATCAATCATCAACAGTACCGCGCAAAATTAGGGCATTTCGATAACGAAAACATTAAAAGTATACAGATCAACCTGTTTTCGAGGCGTAATTCAGCTGATCTTTTCAGACAACCAGGTCAGCAACCATCTGTATCTGCTCAACTTTTGTTGTGGTAAAAATTTATGAGACAACACTGGGTCTCGGTATTTAAGAGAAGAGTTCCTGTCAGAGAAAATCTAAACTGCTCCACTTTAACAAAGCCCACTGTTTCCTTTTCTTCTGATCCGAACTAGTTTTGGTGAATATTTTTTTACTTCACAATTTTTTTTGGAACCTTTTCATCTTATATTTATCATAAAGTTAAAGACTGTAAGAATTAACCCTCCTTACCAGTACCTTTTTCATTTTCTTCTCTGTTTCTGTAGTAAAACCGGTGACCTCCCATCACCGGTTTTTTTTTGTCCTTTTTTATTTTTTCTCAATTATTTTTTTGGAACCTTTCCCCGCCCTGAAGAATCTTATTTTTTAAGACTGTAGGAAATAAACTTAAAAATAAGTTCCTTCATTCCTATTTTTCTTCTTTTTTCTCCTCTCACCATGTAAAAAGCCGATGCGCCCCACTGCATCGGCTTTTTACATTTTTACTTCATAAATATCCAACGACTTATTCAACAATGAATGACAAATTCGTCTCATTATTTTGCTGTAAAACCCAACGATTTATTTTAGACTCCTTTTTTCAAAGTACCGGTTGGACTTTCTGCGTCCATAGACGGTTTTCTTTAGATTCTTTTATGCTAAAAACGCTTCAAAAGTGGCGGAAAAGCAGCATCAAGCAAGACAAGGACAAAACAGAACAGGTATGGACGATAAATTTCTAACTATCATAGGTGGAGGGCTTGCCGGCTGCGAGGCTGCCTGGCAGGCTGCCAAACGTGGTTGCAGAGTAACTCTGTATGACATGAAACCACAACGTTTCAGTCCCGCCCATTCTTGCTCTGATCTGGCCGAACTAGTATGGCCGAACTAGTATGCAGTAATTCCTTTCGCTCTGATGACCCAACCTCTGCTGTCGGACTCCTTAAAGAGGAAATGCGGAAGCTGGACTCCCTCATTACAAATGTTGCAACAGCGACAAGAGTTCCTGCAGGTAAAGCACTGGCAGTGGATCGAAAACGTTTTGCCAGCCAGATAACAAAGGTAATTTTTGAACATCCTCATATTGAAATACGCCGCGAGGAAATCAACGCCGTCCCTCTTCCTGACGCAAATCATCGCCTGACAATCATAGCAACCGGCCCCCTGACAAGCAATGCCCTTGCCGCATCGCTGCAGGAAATCACAGGAGAACATTTAGCCTTTTATGATGCCATTGCCCCGATTGTTGACGCCGATTCACTGGATAGAAATATCATTTACCAGGCGTCCCGTTACGATGAAGGCCCCGGCGACTATCTTAACTGCCCCATGAACAAAGAGCAGTATATTAATTTTATTAGAGCGTTGGCAGAAGCGGAAAAGGTAGCGTTGAAATCTTTTGAGAAAAAAAAATATTTCGAAGGTTGCCTACCCATTGAGATCATGCTTTCCCGGGGAGAGGACACTCTGCGTTTCGGTCCTATGAAGCCGGTTGGTTTGCCCAATCCCTGTGACGGACATGATCCTTACGCCGTCGTCCAACTCAGAAAGGAAAATATTGAAGGGACCTACTATAATATGGTCGGGTTTCAAACAAAACTCACTTATCCTGAACAGAAGCGGGTTTTCAGACTGATTCCTGGTATGGAAAAGGCAGAATTTGTCCGCCTTGGCAGTATCCATCGCAATACATTTGTATGTGCCCCGAAAGTCCTGGAACCGACTCTCCAGCTTAAAGCCAGGAAGGACGTTCTGCTTGCCGGGCAGCTCACTGGAGTGGAAGGCTATGTGGAATCTGCCGCCATGGGCCTTCTTGCAGGGATAAATGCTGCCCATCTTCTGCAAGCAAAAGAAGTAGTTATTCCCCCGGCAATAACGGCCCTTGGTGCACTCATAGGTCATCTAACCAACTCTGATGCCGCTCATTTTCAGCCGTCTAATATCAACTTTGGTCTCTTTCCTGAAATTAAAAGCGATACAGGCAGAAAAATCCCGAAAAAATTTCGTGGGAAAGTCCGGGCGGAACTGGCACTCAAAACGCTCGAATCATGGAAAACTGCAATCAATGAATAAGGAAACATTGTCGCTAATCCGTCTGCTGCAGGAAACACGTAATCTTGTCGCGTTCCATCATGAATGCGAGCTCGATTATCCGTTATCCACAACCTTGCGGTCTTTTCTGACACCAAAGCCTCCCCCAAAAAAACGTGCTTCTTTCTTTCCTGATGTTATTCGAACCAAACAGGATGAAAGAAAAACTGCTGGACATGAAGTCTTATCCGTTCAGAGTTTAGAAGACCTTAAAAACAGTGTGGACAGTTGCCACCGTTGTTTCGGAAATAAGGAGCAACATTTTATAATTTTCGGAGAAGGGCCAACAAGTCGGGGTGTAGATCTCTTCATCATTCTTGATCCTCCGGGAATTGAGGAGGAAAAGGCACACAGCCCAATAAGCGGTCCTCCTCGAGAACTCCTTGTTAAAATGCTCTCAGCTATCAAACTTTCATTAAATGAAGTTTTTCTGACCAACATTATCAAATGCGTGACGCCAATTCAGCATCCGGCAAAAAAGGAGGAAGTCTCTTCCTGCCTGCCTTATCTAGTCCAGCAAATTGAGATGCTCGCGCCTAAAATCATCTGCACCATGGGGCAGGTAGCAAGCCAGACTCTTCTGAAATCGACTCAGTCTCTTTTCGGTTTACGTGGCACAATTTATAATTTCCATGGAATTCCAGTTGTCCCCACTTTTCATCCTGCCCAACTCATAAAAACTCCCGATCTAAAGAAAGGGGCATGGCATGACCTGCAAAAAATCCTGCAAAAAATCAAATCTTGAAAATTTTCAGTATAAGCAAATCTCGTAAAATTCTTTTGCCCTTACATATATTCTAAATCAGCAAACAATTTCTCATCGCCTAAATTATGGTATGAAGATAAAAAAATGCCCCTTTACTGGACAACCAGTCACGAAAGATTATATTTTTTAAATGTTATTTTTCTCCCGGATTTGCCGGTGATACATTTTCTTTTCAGCCCAATGGATCAGCGAAAATGAAAATAATCTTAGTTTTTATGAAACAACCTCAACACCCCTTATTGGACATATAACATATTAAAACAGAAAGGAAAAATTATGGGAAAAACTGAAAAAGACTTACAGGAAGCTTTCGCTGGAGAATCACAGGCTAACAGAAAATATCTGGCCTTTGCCGCAAAGGCTGATAAAGAAGGATTTGCTCAGGCGGCAAAACTTTTTAGAGCAGCGGCGGCGGCTGAAACAATTCACGCTCATTCACACCTCAGAGCCCTGAAGGGTATCGGTACGACCGCGGAAAATCTCAAAGAGGCTGTTGCAGGTGAAACGCATGAATTCCAGAGCATGTACCCCCAGATGATTAAGGACGCGGAAGAAGAAGGCCACAAAGCAGCACTACGCTCTTTTCAATATGCGAACGCCGTGGAAAAAAAACATGCTGAAATGTATAAAAAAATTATGGACAACCTGACAGCAGCACCGGCTGAATATGATTATTATGTCTGCTCGGTTTGCGGACATACCCACGAAAAAGAAGCCCCGGAAAAATGCCCGGTATGCGGAGCCAATGCCAACGCTTTTTTCAAAAGTGAATAAATATTAACCACTCACCGGTTTGGCCTCTGAAAATGCCAAACCGGATTTTTTTAATTGCTTATTTCCAACTCCCCCGCAAAACAGGGTAATTTTTTCTCTGGAATTGATCGTTTCCCCCGAGGAGACTGTAGCCAAGTGCAAGTTTTTTCACCTTATCTTGATAGCAGGTGCCCAGCTTGGAAGAAAAAGAGTAAACCTCTCTTTCTGTTGGCTTGGCTAAATTGCCCATTGCAACCCTATGCTGCTCACATAAACGTAATCTATCCCCGCCTCCGCGACCCCTTATCCAGACTGTTGAAACAGAAACCTTCGTTAGAGAGAGATTCCTCTGAAAATATTTAAATTAACAGATGAAATGTCAGCTGGCGAATAATGATCTGCAACGTATGTCGCATAAATTGGTCCACTAAAGATGTCTTCGTTTGCATAGATAAAAAAGAACTGCCAAGATAAGTTTGGGGAATGGAGAATCCTACCCTTTTCAACACAGTTGCATAATATCATAGCGAGGGTTCCCTCTCGCTTTATCGTACTTCAGATCAGACCTTAGCCGGATTTAACCCCGAATAAAGACAGCGGCCTCTTTAAGGCCGAATTTTCCGAGACAGTTCATGAGCCCAGTCGGAAAAAATTTTGGAAAGCAAAAAAAGTATACTCAGTTAACCTGCTTTCCAAGTACCTCTCGCACCTTATCTGACAAAGTTTTTATCGAAAAAGGCTTTTGGATAAAATTTACACCATCTGCGAGGACACCACAGTCCGCGATAACATTTGCCGTATAGCCTGACATAAATATGACCTTCAAATCCGGAGTACGCTCCTTCAGTTGTTCGGCAAGGTCGCGACCATTCATCTCCGGCATGATAACATCTGTAATCAACAGATTAATGCTGTCAGCGTACTCATTCGCCATTGACAATGCCTCACCTGGAGTTTTCGCTCCCAGAACAGTGTATCCCAGTCTCTCAAGAATTGTTTTGCTCAGTTTTAAAATGGCTTGCTCATCTTCAACTAACAGAATGGTCTCCCCCCGTCCCTCTTGTATCTGCAAGCTGCTTTCCCTTTGTATTTCATTCTGATGTCCAGCATGAGACGGTAGATAAATTTTAAAAACTGTCCCGGTGCCCTGCTCGCTGTAGACATTGAGGAACCCTTCATTCTGCTTTACAATACCATACACTGTAGCAAGCCCTAACCCCGTTCCTGCTCCTCTCTCCTTTGTACTGAAAAATGGTTCAAAAATTTTATTAATCGTATTTTCTTCCATTCCTGCGCCGTTGTCACTCACCGAGAGCACAACATAGTCTCCTGGATTGAATCCCCTATGGGACTCACAATAAGATTGATCAAAAAAAACATTATCTGTCTCGATAATTATTTTTCCCAAACCATTTATTGCATCCCTAGAGTTGACACAAAGATTAGCTAGAATCTGGTCGACCTGCGAAGGATCAATCTTTATCGCAGGCAGATTATTCATCGGCCTCCAAACCAGCTCAATGTTTTCTCCAATCAGCCGTTGGAGCATTTTGAGCATGCCTTCAACGGTCCTGTTCAAATCGAGCACCTTCGGGGCCACCGTTTGACAGCGGGCAAAGGCAAGCAACTGTCTGGTAATTTCCATTGATCTCTTCCCAGCGGTATAAATCTCCTGCAATTCGTTGTAAATCGGATTGGATTTATTAAGCTGTTCAAGAATCATCTCCGTATAACCGAGGATAACACTCAGCATATTATTAAAATCATGGGCGACGCCTCCTGCGAGCCTGCCAACAGATTCCATACGCTGTGCCTGATAAAGCTGTTCCTCGGCAAGTTTCCGTTTCGATTCTGCCTGCTCTAAACGCAAGGTCATCGCATTGAATTCCTCTGCAAGAGTCGAAAAAAATTCTCCAGACTGTCCTTTTTCAATACGGTGTGAAAAATTGCCCTCGCCAATCTGCTGAAATGCTTTTTTCAACCGTCTTCTAGCCGCTTCTTCCATGTGAGATTCAGGCATTCCCGAAAAAAGGATCCATTCTATTCCTGGGACCCTCGCATAGCACATCAGGTAGCTATTGCCATCTTTATCCTTTATGTGAAACTGGCCTTCATTTCCGATACATTCTTGCCCGAAATCCATTTCTGCCCAGTCCCCACCAAGTTCCTTCAGGTTATGAAGAAAAATTTTACCCCTTTCCGCATCGATATCAGCCTGTATCTTATCATGCAAAACAAGATTACCAGTCTTATCGATTACGAAATCAAGCTGGCCTGATAATAGACGAGATGAGGAGAAGTCCCCGTACAGATATCGCAGTGGCAAATCAATACTCCATATGCCAACGAAGATATCATGCAGCCAAACAGGGATGGAAACTGAAATAATTAACCCCTCGCCGGCATAATCAATTGTGGGAGGGGTCCATTTTATTTCACGTTTCGGATTATTCTGGGGACAGGCAGAGACAAATGTGTGATACTCCAACCAATTGAAATCACAACTAATGGCACTGCTTGGGTCGACATATGGATAAATGAATGCAGTATTGGTTGCATCCTGATAATATATCCAACCTACTCCATTCAGTCTTTTGTGGATATGTTGGAGATGCGGACCAATATGCCGGTGAGCATAGAGACGTCTTCGAACTGTCGCATTATTGATAAATTTTTTTGGCCATGAAAAACTGATAGCATCGGATGGAGCACGATTCTCTCTAAACGCATGCAATAATGGCAGATTCAGAAAAAAATCGTGTTCGTCCAAGCCAAATTTTTCTTCTTGCAACCATTTGTCAATTGCCGCATCATTATCCTCTGAGTGTTCAAGCAACAGCAGTGTCGTGCGTTGCAGTTCTTCCAGGGCATTGTACAAACGATCAACCTGCTGGGCAAGCACTGCCCGGTAGCGTTCAAGATGCCATCTGATTGCTTCCAGTTCATTCATGAACAAACCCTTCACACATCAACGGTTTCTTAAAAAAAATCAATTTAAACCTAATAAATACAAAAAAGACGGATTGTCTTTCTAAATATCTTAACGTTTCCGCCACCGGCTAGCAATCGTCACTATGTAATTTAGTTTTTACAATCTTCTTTTCTCAATTCTTTCTTGCGTCCTGCAAGTGGGGATATTATTCGAACTTATTCGCCCTGAATTTCCCCAATTTTAAGACAATATCCCAGCTACCGCATTTTATCTTCTGATTAGTGACAATACAATTTTTGTCGACAGACTGAATTTTTTTTCTTTTTTCAACCTGCCGACAGGAATTTTCATGTTAATGACATGGTACAAAAAAATTCTATCATTGCCCGGCGCACTTGTGTGCCTCCTCGATTCTTTTTTTTACATATTCAAAGAAATCCTCATCCCACTCGGCAAGATCAAAACAAATAGCATCCTCGCCAAGAAGTCCACCAGGAACAGCATCACCTCTCATTTCCGGATCTGTGATCATTTCACCATAAAAACATATTGAAAGCCATCGTGGCTTGTCCTCGATAACATCTACCATAACAAACAGATTCTTGTTTTTTTGAGCGGCATGCTTTGCCCTTAACGAATAGGTAACGCCAACCCGTGGGACGAAGTCGAGTATGACTCTATCCTTTTGTTGCAACTCATCTTTGAAAGTGAGAAACATTTTTTTATTTTTTTCCGGCGTTTCTTGCCACTCTTCAATAAAAAGTTCCAATTCCTGTTCTTTTTCCTCTAGCATACTTTCGCTCCTTCCTTGCTAACAATTTAACCATTTGATATTTAAACATTATCCAGAAAAAATTATTCGCGAAATAACTCTCATACAGTGCAAGCACAGGAATACATGTAAAATTTTGGCATGAAGCCCCAGCCTAAATGCCAGACCGAATTGAGTAAAAGTTTTGTAGTATTGCTGATCCGTGAAAAAAAATGTCTGGGCAATTTTTTTAATTGCAGGGAGAATAAACGAAATAAGATACCGCGGTAAGGAAAGATAACAGTTATCACAGATACATTGGCATTCACTTCCCGGCACATGAAATTTGCTAAAATTTAAAACAATGGAATTTTCCATCAAGCAGCAAATTATGATTTCCTGTTTACCAAAACTACAACAAAACCAAGAAGATTACCCTTATTAATTTCATTTTTTTGATCAATCAAATAACTGTATAAAAATGTTTTTTAGGGTGGGGTATGCTATTTAGGAAATATGTCTGGCATTACAACCAAGATCGTCTGATCAATCCACTCAATTTCAAACTCAAAACAATCTCAGGGATTTTATGAAAATTTATGCAACTCTGCTATGCATGTGTAACCTGAATACGTCTTAGAGAGGATCGATTTTCCTGAGCAACCCGGATAAGGGCCATCAACCCAAGGCCACATCAAGGATCATCATCATGGTAAATCCAGCCATGGTGGACATAGTAACCGCATCTATATGCTTCACGTTCTGTTGAGATTCGGGAATCAGTTCTTCGACCACAACAAAAATCATGGCCCCAGCGGCAAAGCAGAGAGCATAGGGAAGAACCCACTGCATCTGCATGACAAAGTATGCGCCAAAAACGCCTGCCACCGGCTCCACGAGACCAGAACTCTGGCCAAAAAGAAAACTCTTCCAGCGCCCCATTCCCTCTCGACGTAATGGCAAAGAGACAGCTGCTCCTTCAGGAAAGTTTTGCAGTCCAATGCCGATGGCCAGCGCAATTGCCGAGCCGAATGTCGCAGAATGAAGCCCGGTCCCTGCAGCGCCGAAAGCAACTCCAACCGCCATACCCTCAGGAATATTGTGCATAGTAATCGCCAAAACAAGCAACGTACTGCGCTGCCATGAAGTTCTAATCCCCTCACTCTGCGAAAGTGCCAAGCCAGGATGGAGATGGGGGAGAAACATATCAATTAGCCGCATAAAAATCCCGCCCCCCAGAAACCCTACCGCAGCAGTCACCCATGGAATTGCACCGAGTTGTTCCGCCATTTCTATTCCCGGTGCGAGTAATGACCAGAAACTTGCGGCAATCATAACCCCAGCGGCAAAACCCAGCATGGAATCCATCACTTTGGGATTAACGCTTTTTGTAGCAAAAACCAGGGCCGATCCAGCCGCGGTTACCAGCCAGGTGAAGAGTGTAGCTATGAGGGCTTGCATAACAGGATTAAGCTGCTGCATATTTTCCATTCTTTTCCTTTTCCCAGTTAACAGAGGATAAGTAATATTCAGGCACCCCCTGCTGTGTTAGCAGTTTCAGCAAAACGGAATCGAAATATTATAAAAACATTACAAAACTTGGGGCAAGGCAAGAATCATTTTTACTGATCCTGGAACTCACAAATAAAATGATCCGTTTATTTTCGATTGAATGAAACGAAAAGGAACTTCCGGGATTAAAAGAAGGGTTTCAGCCCCGACAAGAGGCAATCAGGTCAACGTATCATTAGAGATTTTCCGGTGTGAAGGCAACCACTTCGTCTATGCTTGAAGCGTCGCAAAGCAGCATAACGAGACGATCGACGCCAAGGGCGATGCCTGCTGCGCTTTTTATGCCTGCC
>QKJV01000137.1 GCA_003249165.1 Desulfobulbaceae bacterium
GGATATTCCCCAATAATCGACATCCCTCTCCCCCACAAAACAGCAAATCTATTTTCTATTTGCGCCAATCACTCCGTGACCCTGGTGTCCCATCACGAAACAACTCTATACACAACATACTGATATTATTAAATATCATACACGTTATTTTTGGGCCACAAAATAGACGGCAGCTTAGAAATAGGAAATAATTTTATATGGTTACAAACAAAGAACTCTTACGATTATGCAAATTTGGCAACGAAGGCCGGAGGTTCAAATCCTCTCGACCCGACCTGAAATTTCATAGAGACAGCCGTTTCATTACTTCCGAATTTAATTTTTGATGGAGGGAAAAATGATGGCGTTTTTTTATGCACCCCGGCTTATACAAGCTTTTCGAGTCCACTATAGAAAAAATAACAGGCAAAAACGAGCAGGACTGAAGCACATGTCCCTATGAGCCTACGATAAAATCCGTTGCTGAAAAAGCCTTTTCCCCGAGCGATCAGATAAGAAATAAGGGAATACCACAAAAGATCGGCCAGAATATGACCGGCAAAGAATACGGCAACGCCAGCAATACCGAAAGTCAAGGAATGGAGAATATAACCCAGCCCGATTGAAACCCACCATATCGTCCAATACGGATTGGCCAAGCTCAAGATGATGCCGGATATCACCAGACTTTTTGGTTTATCTGTATCACTTTGAACATCGAAATCGAGACGCAGTTGCGGTAGACTGCGTAACATGGAAACAGCCATCCAGAGAAGAATTCCCCCACCGAAAAGGGCAATAGTGATAAAGACTCCCTCCTTCTCAAGATAAGGAGCCATACCTGATAACAGTGCCAGCACCAGGACAAGCTCAAGGATGCCATGCCCAAGAATCATCAACGGGCCAGCAGATGCACCGCGCCGGGAGCTCTCACTGACGGTGACGGTCATGAGCGGCCCCGGCATAAGGGCTCCTGACAAAGCAACAACGAATGAAGACAAAAAAATAACGATGAGGCTCGACATCAGGGCTTGATAAGTTTTAAAGGACTTCCCCCCCGGCTTGCTTCACAGCTTGCCCGCACGTCCTGCATTGCCTCTCTGATATAAGGTGGAATAATTCCTCCTGCCCGTTCGACGTTATCAAAGGCATGGGTCAGATCACAGTCAGGAATTCCCGCTTTTTTCCAGTAGGCGGCCGGGTCTTTGGCAAAATCGGCGATAATATTCAAAACTGCATCATAATCCCGCACCACATGACAGAAGTTGGGTACCCAGGCTGGCGCAAGCCGTACCTCTTGATTGCCGATCATCTTCGGGCTGGAAGCAATTTTCAACTGCTTAAGGGTAGATTCCCAAAGATGTGAACCATTCTCTCCCAATCCGAAAGGATCAACAAAAATATGTGGCGCAGGCATGCTTTCAAAAAGCTTGAGATTGGTGATGGCAATTAGCATCTCTTCAAAAGTACCGGTCCCGCCGATGTTGTAAATTTTAAAAAGAGATGTCCGGTCCAGAATATTCTGACGCATATGTCTGGACGAATTATTAAAATTAAGCAGCACAGGTGGATGCAGATTGGCCCGCTGCCCTATTTTCTCACTGTCAATGCCGACTCCGATACGCAGGATACCGAGATCCGCGGCGGCATCATCTGCAATCCGCATGACTCCCGGCCCGCTTCCATGACAGACAGCCAAACCTCCGCCGATCTCGGGGATCTTTTTTAACCGGTCAAAAAACTGATGAATCTGCTCGGTCAGTACATCATCTGTTCCCTCGACATGGGAGCCGAACATGGCGATAGCTGTATGAACATCAGCTATTTTTTCCTTTCCTTCCCTGGTCATCCAGAATCCGCGGTGGAACTCACGAACATGTCGTTCCTGCCCGTCTCCGACAATCATATAAAATCGTGATTTTTCCCTGCCCGATAAAGTGCAGAATGTTTCATAGATGGTCTGGCCAAAATAGAAATTGCGCGATGCAGGGACCGGTATTGCACGGTCAGCATCCGTTGCCATCTCGCTCTGGCGGATACTGCGCCCGATAAAAACACCGACGTTATTACGTCTCAGCACACGGAGTGTATCCGCCAAGGGAAATTCGTGGGAAACAAATACTTTACGCAGATTCTGGGCGCCACCTACAAGTTCAAGGTTCTCAACAAATTCCCGGAGATCAGGCGAGATCTGGTCGCCGCGATGCACACCGGAAGTAATTGTTCCCCGTACCGCTTCGTAAACAATACGGTTCTGGGCACTTTCGTGCCACTCATCTTCCAACAGCTCTCTCTGGATATCGATGCATCTGCTGCGAGTCAGAATGCGGGCATAATTCCCGCGTTCCTCCGGCACGGAACTGAGGTTATCGAAGAGAGGATCGCATACCGCTATATCAAAAATATTGGTCGCATCAGCAAAATCGACGCCATCCTGCATGATCTTCTGTGCCCGGAGGCCTGCGAGCAGGCGGGTGGCAACCCGGACAGTTGCCGGATCAGCCGGATACAGCCTCAACCGTATCAGCAATTCACTTGTTGCCTCGGCCTGATCACTTCCATTGTAGAGCTCAACCTGGCGTGGAATATTAATCCCGCTTGTGCGAACTCCATCAAGCAGGCGTGCCGCCAGATGAAACACACCATGTTTGTTGAGATTTCTTTCAATCAGCGCACTATATGGACCAAGGGAAATACGCATGGCTCCACAAAGAAAATTTCCCGGCTCAAGAATGGCAGGGACCCCTCGATGGGAAAAATATTGAATTAAACCAAGCCCCTCTTTGCTCTCAGACAGGACAATCTGACTATTCTGGCCAGCTGTAAGCAAGGTATTGGACAGCAGATAACTGATGTTTTCCAGGGGAATCGTCACAATCCCATCGACGGTAATTTTTGACATGGGTGTCAGCAGGATATGATTATCTGCAACAGCCGTTTCAACCGCGTCAGCGGAAAGGGGCGGTGCCATGGGGACAAAAAGGCGGCCGATTGTCAATTTGCGGGCGCCGTCCACCATCGATTTAATATCAGCAAACAACGTGTCGGGGATATTGGGATTAAGCGAGGTAAGGTGAACAGGAACATCGACTCTTTTGCGACGGCTATCAATTTCCGGCATCTCTTCTCCGAACCCGACATCCAGACCAATCTGCGAATGTCCGCTCCGGCCGATCAGGCAACAACGTTGATGCAGCAAACCGGCTGAAGCCAGGTCACTTATTACACCGCGCAGTGTATCGCTTGTATCCTCAAGACGCATGATTCCGGCTAACCTGGGAACCCCAAGCTCGTTGTCAATTGTTGGCTCGGTTTGCTGATCCAGCAACAGATAACCGTCTTCCGTGAGAAGAGGGGGGCGTTTCATGTGAATATCTCCAGATTCAATTAAAATTCTATTCCCGGCGAATGCTTCGACTGCTGCGCAATTTAACAACTCCTGGCCAGGGCAGCAACAACTCAGTCCAGCGGACAAAAAGTAGCATAATTGTGCCGAATGCCAAAACAAAAGTTTTCAAACAGCTAAACAAACTTTTTCTGCATCCAACGCTACCGGAAAGTAGAGCGACGACTCTTCAAGCAACATGGCGCATCAGGGTTTCCGATTAATCCCAGGTTGTAAAATTAGGATTTTTAAAGAATTTATGCTATGCTACTTTTCATATCAGGCGCTATCATTATTCTTATCAATCTCAGGAGGACCAGCAATGAAAACCTGCACTTTAAATGATTTTATGCAAGAGTTAAAACCCTGGCTGGACAAGGACCACATTCGCAAAGCCGAACTGGATGCAGAGGGTCACTTTGTTGTCCACTTCCTGGACGGCATGAAAAATGTCTACCATATTGACGACTGCAACGAGCAACAGATTAAAGACACCATCGCCCAACTAAAAAAGCTTGGTATCAGTGTTGATGAGTAACCTCTATTTTGACAGCCGGAAAGATATTTTACCTCTCTTGGGACTCAGAATATTATTATGATAAAAATAAAAAAACCGGCCTTTTAAAAAGGCCGGTTTTTTTATCAGTTCATTTGATTAATCTTGATTACCATCGTTCTGTACCGACAATATCATTGACATTCATACATTTTGCCCGGGCAGTTTCACTCAGTTTTACAGGAATGCCACCCTCGCTTTTGATATCTTCCAGATAGCAGACAAACTCTCTGCCTTCAGCATCGTTAAGCCAAACCATTGATTCATATCCACCTTTCATGACTGGCCTCCATATATTTCATTATTATTTTTCATAAGTTAAACAGGTAATATTTATTTTACCAGCGTTCAGTTCCAACTATTTCACTTACGTTCACACATTTCACCTTGTCTGCTTCACTCAGTTTCGTCGGAACTCCCGCTCCGGTTTTGATATCTTCCAGATAACAAACAAATTCATTACCTTCATTATCATTAAGCCATACCATTGATTCGTATCCACCTTTCATGACTGGCCTCCATATCTTGTTAATGAGTTGATTTCATAATTTTTGCTTTCTCTATTAAGTAGTAAAATAATGCAGATTCCCTTTGACACAATAGGATACTATTAGTAGAAAAATGGTAGTTAAAACTATCATTTTATAAAAATCCTATTTTAATCAGGAGAGTTACATGGAAGATTTCAGTCTCTGTGAAAATATTTACAAAGATATTATCAACTCCCTGTCTGCCCATATTGTTATTCTCGATAAGGAAGGATTTATTCTTGAAACCAATCAGGCGTGGCGTGAATTCGCCACAAAAAACGGAATGCCGCCCTCCTTTGTCTGGAAAGGAGTGAATTACCTTGCCATCTGCGATAAGGCTGCATCGGCCTGTGTTGATGTTCAGGATGTAGCAAATGGGATACGACGTGTTATTAAAGGTGAGGAAAAACAGTATTTCACCCGTTATCCCTGCCACTCAACGGAGGAAAAACGTTGGTACACAATGAGAGTGGTGGGACTTCGATCAACCGGCCTGCCGAAAATTATTGTCACTCACGAAGAAATTACGCCCATAATGCAAGCCCAGGAAGCTTTAATCAGCAAGGAACAAGAGCTGTCAGCACAAAAACAGCAGCTTGAGGAAGCCAATATTGCGCTTAAGGTGCTCTTGCAGCACAAAGAGCAGGATCGAGTAAAAAATGAGGAACAGATTTTGACAAATGTTGTCTCTCTCGTCATGCCTTATATGGAGAAATTACGAATGTCGTCTTTATCCGGCCATCAGCTTGGCCTGCTTGACATAATTGAAAACAATCTGCAGGAGATTATATCGCCTTTTTTATCACGGTTGACTGCCATCCACCGGCTGCTCACCCCCCAGGAGATAAAAGTTGCCTCACTTGTCCGTGCAGGAAAAACGAGCAAGGAAATTGCCGCCGCCCTCGCAGTTTCAGTCAGTGCCGTTGATTTTCATCGCAAGAAACTGAGAAAAAAACTTGGCCTCAGCAATACCTCTTCAAACTTGAGGACGTACCTCCTGGCATTGCATTGAGACGGCATAAATACGATTAATTTTCACCTTGAATACTTTTCTTTATTGACATTTTATCTTGCTAAATATATTAGGCCGCATATATCGTTTATATCATCTTTTATTTTTCATTGAGTCAGGTCGGCTCACTAAATCAAACCCTCATAAATCAGGAGATAAATGATGGCCCTGAAAATTATTCCGCTCGAAGAATCCGAGGAGCCTCCAGGCATTTTTCCCTTAGAATGCGTACCTTCTTTCGCTTCCGCCGTTCCGGCAAGATTTCCCGCGATTTCTCGCGCTAAAGCCTTCCGACACAGATACTTCCCCGACACTTCAATAGCCGAATGGAATGACTGGCACTGGCAACTGAAAAACCGCATCACCAGTCTGCCACAACTCGAACGATTTGTCCGGCTTACCGACAATGAGCGCCAGGCATTGCTGCGCCACAGTTCAACTCTGCCCTTTGCCATAACACCCTATTATGCAAGTCTCATTTCGGCTGTTGATCCGAAAGACCCAATTCGGCGGGCGGTGGTGCCGGTAGTTAACGAACTTGTTGTATCAAGCGGTGAAGCGCCTGATCCGCTGGGGGAAGAAGGACACAGCCCTGTTCCGGGCCTGATCCACCGCTACCCGGATCGCGTTCTCTTTCTGGTAACCGATTATTGCTCCAACTACTGCCGGTACTGCACCCGCTCACGTATGGTTGGCAAATCGAAAAATACCAAAGGGTTCAAAGAACGTTGGGAAAAGGCCTTCAGTTATATCGAAAGCCACAGTGAAATTCGCGATGTCCTGATTTCCGGCGGTGATCCTCTCACCCTGCCGGATGATGTGCTGGAATATCTGCTGAAACGGCTGCGCAGTATCAAACATGTCGAACTCATCCGCATCGGCACCAAAACTCCTGCGGTGCTGCCTCAGCGAATCACCTCGCAATTGACCAAAATGCTGCGCCACTATCATCCGCTCTGGATCAGCATCCACGCCATGCACCCGGCCGAGCAGACCAGGGAAATGAAAAGGGCATGCGAAAAACTGGCCGATGCCGGTATTCCGCTTGGCAGTCAGACGGTGCTGCTGGCCGGCATCAACGATGATGTCCCAACTATGAAGCGCCTCATGCACGGACTTGTCCGCATGCGCGTGAAACCCTACTATCTCTATCAGTGCGATCCCATCATCGGCTCCGCCCACTTCAGGACATCCGTCTCCAAAGGACTGGAAATCTATGAAGGACTGCGTGGCCACACCACGGGCTATGCCGTTCCAACCTATGTCATCGACGCCCCCGGGGGAGGAGGAAAAGTTCCTCTGCTGCCGCAAACGGTTGTTGGCCGGGAAGGAAACGATATTCTCCTCAAAAACTATGAGGGCAATATCTACCGCTATCCTGACACGCTGTAAAAAGCACGTCTGCTTTCTTTTATTTTCTGGTGAACATTATGAAATTTGGAATTACTTACGATTTGCGAGCAGACTATATTGCCGCAGGATATGGCGAACTGGAAACAGCCGAATTCGACCGCCCGGATACCATCGATGCCATTGATACAGCCTTACGTAATCTCGGCCACGAGACGGTGCGCATCGGCAATATTCAAAGCCTCGTCAAACGTCTGGCGGCAGGAGAGAGATGGGACATGGTATTCAATATCGCCGAGGGGCTTTACGGTTTCGGCCGTGAAGCTGCCGTCCCGGCACTGCTGGATGCCTATCGCATTCCTTATGTTTTCTCTGATCCTTTGATGTTGACAGTAACGCTGCACAAGGCAATGGCCAAACATATAGTTCGAGACATGGGACTCCCGACTCCTGATTTTGCCGTTGTCCGCACACCTGCGGAAGCAGAGCGTGTCAACCTTCCCTTTCCCCTTTTTGCCAAGCCGATTGCCGAGGGAACAGGCAAAGGGGTTACCGCTGCATCTAAAATCACCTCGGCTGCCGAATTAGGCAGAGTATGCACGGAGCTGCTCGCCACTTACAAACAGCCGGTGCTGATTGAAACATTCCTGCCCGGACGTGAATTTACCGTGGGTATTGTCGGCAACGGTGAACACGCAAGAGCAATCGGAGTGATTGAGGTGGTTCTGCTGGCAAATTCCGATCCAGAGGTTTACTCGTACCGCAACAAGGAAATCTGTGAAGAGGTTGTTGAATACCGAGTCGTTGACGACTCCGAAACGCGCGAGGCTGTCGAGCTGGCACTGAAGATATGGAACGTACTGGACTGCCGTGATTCCGGAAGGATTGATTTGCGTTCAGACGCAAACGGCCATCCTGCGTTTATCGAGATTAATCCCATTGCCGGTTTGCATCCCGAGCACTCGGATCTATGTATCATAGCTGGAAAATTCGGTATCACCTACCAGCAGTTGATCAAAGAAATCGTTGACGAAGCGATAAACCGAACACAGAGAAAATAAACGATCCCATGAAAACAGCCATTGTTTTTAACCGGCCGGCGGAAGTCGGGAGTACGAACTGGCAGTCTTCCCAGGACGTACTGCAGCAGGTTGCGGCCGTCGAAAAGGCCCTTGCCGAACTTGCCGTACCGAGTGTCCGCCTGCCCTTTGACCGCGACCTGCCTCAATTTCTCCAGACTCTGAAAACAGAAAAGGTTGATGCAATATTCAACCTCTGTGAAAGCGTTGATGAGGATGCGCGGCTGGGCGGGCATCCCGCCGCGGTTTTTGAACTGCTTGGTCTGCCCTTCACCGGCTCGGGCTCACTTGCCCTGATGCTGACCACCGATAAACTGATGGCCAAGCAACAGCTGGCTGGAGCAGGTTTGCCGACTCCGGGATACTTCGCTTATGATGGCGGTGATACAGAGGCGCTGCCTGACATAACTTTTCCTGCTATCATCAAGCCTCGCCTCGAAGATGCCAGTATCGGTATTGATCAGGAGTCGGTGGTTTGCGATAAAAAGGAGCTACAGAAAAAACTGCCGGAAT
>QKJV01000432.1 GCA_003249165.1 Desulfobulbaceae bacterium
TATCGGCTCGAAAATAGCATTGGCGAAACGGAACATCAGGATATTCTGCACCGTCTCCTTGGCGAGATAATGATCAATACGGAAAATCTGCTGCTCCAGGAAGTACTCGTGCAGCAGCCGGTCTAGCTCCAAAGCACTCCCCAGATCCCGGCCAAAAGGTTTTTCAACAATGATGCGCGACCACCCCTTTCTGTCGCCATACTGGGCGGCAAGCCCGGCTTGTCCGAGCATTTCGGCAATCACAGGATAAAGCGATGGAGGCAGCGCAAGATCAAAAATAAAATTGCCGCGGGTACCCTGCTGCCGGTCCAGCTCATTCAAATACGAAGCCAGACTCCGGAAAGAATTCTCTGAATCGTAGGCAACTTGCCGATAAAAAAGTGATGCGGCAAACTCATTCCAGACAGACATATCGGCCTTGCCGTTTTCCTCACAGGACTTCTTCATGAGGTCGCGGAATTCATTGCTGCCAAACGCAGTACGAGCACAGCCCACGATGGAGACGGGCTCCGGCAGAGAGCGTGTCAGATACATATGATAAAGAGCAGGGATCAATTTGCGAGCAGTGAGATCTCCGGATGCACCGAAAATAACGATGATACACGGCTCAAGATTCCCTATGGTCAGAGTGTCACAGGTTCCATCCTGACTGAATATCCTTTCCTTGATGACATTCGGCTCCATAGTATCCTCATCTGAAATCTGGAGAAAGAAAATCTGACAATCATCGCTTTATGCCTTTTTCACCGCATGGCCGCCGAATTCTTTCCTTAAGGCTGCAAGAATCCTGTTCTCAAAGGCATTTTCCCGCCGGGACTGAAAACGCTGGAAAAGGGCCATGCTTATGACCGGTGCAGCCACACCGCTTTCGATCGCCTCCTCAAGTGTCCAGCGAGCTTCACCGGAATCGTCCACATAACCGGTCAGTTTGTCCAGTCCAGGGTCCTTGGCAAAAACATCCTCAAGGAGTTCAAGCAACCAGGAACGGATAACGCTTCCCTGGTTCCACAGATGGGAAATTTTATTAAAATCAAGATTTTTGCCATAGGGAGACGCTTCCAGCAGGGCAAACCCTTCGCTATAGGCCTGCATCATGCCATACTCAATGCCGTTATGAATCATTTTAACAAAATGTCCCGCTCCGGTTGGACCGCAATAAAGATAGCCGTCATTTGGGGCCAATGCCTTGAAAACAGGCTCAAGATATTTAAAAATCTTTTCTTCGCCCCCAACCATGGTGCAGTAACCGATCTTTAAACCCCAGATACCGCCGCTTACCCCGGCATCAACATAATGAATGCCCGCACCCTTGAGATAAGCAGCTCGCCGGGTGTCATCCCGATAGCGACTGTTTCCTCCGTCAACAATGATATCTCCAGGCGAAAGGATGTTACGCAGCTTTTCCAAGTGCTCATCAACAACCTTCCCCGCCGGCAGCATCAACCAGACAACCCGTGGCTGATTGTCAAGTTTTTCCGCCAATTCCTCGAGAGAAAAACTCCCCTCGGCTCCCTCTGACATTATCTCTTTTGTCTTCTCTGGACTCCGGTTATAGGCAACGACCTGAACACCTCCGAGCATAAGCCTACGCGCCATGTTCATCCCCATCCTGCCCAGCCCTACCATGCCAATTTTCATATCCATTACTCCTTAATGCCCAAAATTGTTTCTACCCATTAATAAAAAAACAATATTTATTTTTGAAGACAAATATTTACGAATAGCTACCCATATCCATGACGTCACCTGTTTTTGCTCCAAGAACAGTAAGGGGAAAAAAGATCAGGCATTATTTTGTAACAACTAATAAAAAGAAATCCTCATGAATCGCTTTGTTGAACAAACACATGGCACCATATACCCGCGTCTTGCCTGAAACATAAAAAAGACATACATAATCCGGTCATGCTGTTCCATGAGCCATCATATCGGGCATGCTACCTTGCCCAGCCTCTGGGAAAGCAATTTATTTTCGCGATAATCTATGGGCACGGAAATCAGGACTGGACCATTATATAAAAATGCCTGTTCCAGTATATCTTTAAAATCAATGGAATTTTCCACCTTAAAACCTTTGCAGCCAAAAGACTCCGCCAACTTGACAAAATCAGGATTATCAAAATGCAGGTCGGTATGGCAGCCAAACTGATTTTCCTGTTTCCAGCGGATCAGACCGTATTCTTTATCCTCCCAAATCAGAATAACAATGTTTACGCCGATTCGTACCGCTGTCTCTAACTCCTGCAGGTTCATCAAAAAACCTCCATCGCCACAGACAGCAACAACCCGTCTTTCAGGGTAAACAATTTTAGCAGCGATAGCGCCCGGCAGGGCGAACCCCATCGGACAGAAACCGTTCGGAATCAGACAGGTGTTTGGTTCATCACACTGATAATAACGGGCAACCCACATTTTATGTGCTCCGACATCACTGAGCAGAATATCATGAGGGCCAAGGAGCTCTCTGACATCCCAGAGAATCTTCTGCGGACGAATCGAGCCTTTTGTGTCGTCATCCTTGTGCACGGCAAAATCCTCAAGCATAGCTTTTCGCAGTGCAGGAGGCTTACATCCCTCTGTATAATCCGCCCTGAAATTCCCTATTCTCTCATTCATCATCCACAGTGTATGGGCCAAATCGCCGATGACCTCGACATCAACCCCATAATACTCATCAACCTCGGCGGGCAAAAAATCAATATGAATAATTTTCTGTGTCCTGATTCCCTTAATCGTGCTCTGTCCCCAGAGATGCGGCTCATATTCGACGAGATCATAACCAAGAGTAATGACAAGGTCTGCCTCCTGGATGGCTATCCGGCTATAATCATGCGCCTGTAATCCGATAGTAAAAAGGCAGAATGGGGATGTTCTCGGAATGGATCCTTTCCCCATAAATGTATTAATGACGAAGATGCCTGTTTTTTCGACAAAAAACCGCAGCTGTTTTGCCGCTCTGCAACGGATTGCCCCATTCCCGGCCAGGATAATCGGTCTCTTTGCCTTGAATATCAGTTCCATAGCAGCATCTACGACCTTCTCATCTGGAACCGGCCGTCTAGGTGTCTGCACAGGAAGGGGATTACCTGTAGCCTCAAACGCAGCAATATCATCGGCAAGTTCAATATGACATGCGCCAGGTTTTTCCATTCCCGCCAGTTTAAAAGCTTTGCGTACAACCTCGGGAATATTCTTGCTGTGGATAATAGGTTGAGCCCATTTAGTAATTGGCCGGAACATCCCGACCACATCCATATTCTGATGACTTTCCTTATGCTGTCTCCGGCTGTCTGCCTGGCCGGTAATAACCACAAGCGGAGCTCTATCCATATTGGCATCGGCCACGCCAGTTACGAGATTTGTAGCTCCAGGCCCCAAAGTAGCCAGACAGACACCGGGTTTACCCGTGAGTCGCCCATAAACATCGGCTATAAAGGCAGCTCCCTGTTCCTGACGGCAAAGAATAAAACGAATTGGAGACTTCTGGAGGGCCATCATTAAGTGGGCGTTCTCTTCTCCGGGAACACCGAATATGAACTCCACCCCCTCGTTTTCCAGACACTCGACAAAAAGATCAGCAGCATTCATGGATAAGTTTATAATTATAAAATTAATCTAAATCTATACGATTAAAAATGATTCTTGACCAACACCTCTGACAAAGGCAGCTTGCCTACCCTTGGATGAGGTTCTTTCGTTCCTTTGCCGATAGCCACCATCATACCGATTACATAATCTTGCGGAAGATTGATCAATTTTCCAACGGCCTCAAAATCAAAACCGTCCATTGGACATGATTCATATCCCATATCCCTGGCCACCAACATAAGAGACATGGCGAGAATGCCACATGAACGAAAACATTCATCACGCTGAACTTGCGGTTTACCATAATAGTAGGCGTGGATTTTCGGCAAAATCATATCGAACACCGGCTGTGACACTCCTTCCCAGTATCTTTCCGGCTTTTTCTTCCATGCATTAATATCCATACAAAGAAGCAGAAGCAAAGAAGCATCAGTCACTTGAGGCTGATTCCATGCCTGCTCACGAATTTTTGCCCGTAATTCCTTGTCCTCAACATTTACAACACGCCAGTGCTGGATGTTAAAAGCTGTTGGCGCCAGAAAGGTATGGTCAAAAAGTTGTTTTTTTTCTTCTTCACTCAATTCATGGGAGGAATCGAAACCCTTGACCGCCCTACGGGCAGCAATTGCCTGACACACACTCAAACCACTCATCATTGACCTCCTTATAATTAGACAAGACCCAAAAAGACAGTCGCAGCCGATCATGGATTGTATCATTTTTATTTGCTGCCACCAGCGAATCGATGTTTTATATTTTATTTCAAATAGTTACCAAATATCAAATTAGCGAGAATGAGCCCATAAAATGCACCGCCTGAATTTGATTGATAATGCCAGCCGAGGTGGGCGGAACAAGTTGCGCAAAGAGAAAAACGCCAGGAACAACCGGCAAACCAGGTGCATTCCATTGTGGAAGTGCCATAATTGATACAGCCTGGAGCGTATACAAAACAGCCGATTTCATAGACCTTGCCATGCGGGTTGGCAAAGACGTGACGATGGTTGCCGTTTACTACAATCATATCGGTAGAACTCGTTACCTTCCTCCTGCATACGCTGCACAAAAAAAATTGACTCGGAGTTCTTTCATCTTCCTTAGAGGATGCTGTAATGTCCACCTTTGCATGCAAAGTACTCTGATTATGCTTACAAAAAAATGGATAATTATACGTTTGTTCCCCCGTTAGAGTTATACCTTCAGCACAAACGAGCATGCGATTTCCCCCCCAAGCAACAGCGTATCGTCATTATTCCCAACAGCACTTATAAGACATTTAAGACTTTTGACGGGCAATATCCGCGAATATCATCCTCCATTTTTCCAATCCATGACAAATTATGTATGATTATGAGCTGTATATTGATCTAAATCCGAACTAAAATTTATTTCTTTTTACAATAAATATTTCTCTACCTGAAGAAAACAATATTGCCAAATACGCTTGAAAGTTTTTTGGGCCTTCACCAATAAATGCGGTAGGTATCGTACAAACAATAATGGCCCTGACAGCTTGAGCTTATAATGATCACGCATTAAAGAAATTTAATTTGCTTGTTCAGTAGTAACCTTTTTTCCCTAAAAATCAGCTATAATTTTTTTCTGCCTTGTTATGGAAAGGGAAAAAATTATATAAATATTGAATGAATTTTTTAGATTAGAATTTCCTGAAAACATTTTGGAAGGGGTTTCCTATGATTATTGATTGGGCATATTTCAGAAAAGGATGCATCTCTTGCCAGAAAGCACAGCTTGCCTTGGAGAAAATACCGCACACGATCATGACCGAGGTAAACGCCCGAAAGGAGCGTGTGATGGATGAACAGACGTGGGAACTCCTTACAACTAGCGAAAAATTACTCATTGCTTCAGGAAGCAAAATTAGAGAATACTCACCTGAGCCGGACCAAAAAGAGGGAATTTTGAAAATTGTTCTAGGCAGAAGCGGCACTTTGCGGGCCCCGACTTTAAAAATCGGTAAAACATTTTACATAGGTTACAATAAAGAAATGTACGATAAACTGGCAGGGTAATCCTGCAGGATTTCATGCTTGCGAAAATTATAACCAGCTGTGTTCTTGGAGTTGAAGCCCTGCCCGTTGAAGTAGAGGTTGATGTCGTTTTCGGTCTGCCGTCTTTTTCAACGGTAGGACTCGCTGAAGGGGCGGTACGGGAAAGCAAGGATAGGGTTAAAGCGGCTATAAAAAACAGTGGTTATCCATTTCCAGACAAAAAAATTACGGTAAATCTTGCCCCTGCTGATATTAAAAAAGTTGGAACCGGCTTCGATCTTCCCATTGCCCTTGGTATCCTCGCAGCGGAAACAATTGTTGCCACCAAACAACTTAAGGACTACTCCGTGGTCGGCGAACTTGCACTGGACGGTTTCGTCCGTCCCATTCCAGGGATTTTGCCGATGGTTATTGCCGCACGCGATTCAGGACACAAAGGAATTATCGTTCCAGAGGGTAATGCTGAAGAGGCAGCGGTCGTTAAAGAAATTGACGTCATTGGCATCAGATACCTGCATCAGGCAGTCGATTTCCTCTCTGAGACTCTCTCTCTTCCTCCGAGTAATATTAACCCACAGGTGCTGCATGGCAACCATAAAAGTTATGAAGTAGATTTTAGCGATGTCAAAGGGCAGGAACATGTCAAACGTGCACTTGAGGTTGCTGCCGCTGGCGGCCATAACATCCTGTTAACTGGTCCACCTGGCTCTGGCAAAACAATGCTTGCACGAAGGCTTCCGACTATCCTGCCTGATCTCACTTTTGACGAAGCCCTGGAAACAACGAAAATTTATAGCGTCTGTGGTTTACTTAATGAGCGAAGCGGTTTGATGACGCAAAGGCCTTTCCGTGCACCTCATCACACTATTTCCGATGCCGGGCTTATTGGCGGTGGCAATATTCCAAGACCTGGGGAAGTTTCACTTGCCCACAATGGAATACTTTTCTTAGACGAACTGCCTGAATTTAAAAAAAATGTGCTGGAGGTTCTTCGCCAACCTCTCGAAGACGGGAAAGTAACAATTGCCCGTGCATCATCGACACTGACTTTCCCGGCCCGGTTTGTTTTAGTGGCTGCACTCAACCCTTGTCCTTGCGGTCACGCAGGTGATAGTAATCACAGCTGCACCTGTTCACCTCTGCAAATAAAACGGTATGAAGACAGGCTTTCAGGCCCCCTTTTAGACAGAATAGACATCCATTTACAGGTTCCTGCCGTTCCCTTTCATCAAGTAGCTTCTATTGAAGAGGGAGAAAATTCTAAAAGTATAAAAGAACGGGTTGTTTCAGCCCGAATTCTACAAAGACAAAGATTCCAGGGAAAGAAAAAAATATACAGCAACAGCCAGATGAGCAACAGAGATTTGAAAAAATTCTGCAGTCTGGATACAACGTCTCTGAACCTTCTTGAAAAAGGAATGGCGCAGCTTGGTCTTTCTGCCAGAGCGTATCACCGCATTTTAAAAATCAGCCGGACCATTGCTGATCTTTCCGGCAGCCAGACGATCAAATCGGCACATATCGCCGAAGCAATTCAGTACCGACGACTCGACAGAAACCTTTTCCATCAAAATAGTTAAATTTTAAATATGAACAAAATCATTTTCTACCATCCGTCTTATTTTTTTTAAAAACTCAGGGATGAGCTTTGATTCTGGATACGCAATGTGTTAAAAAATTAAGAATACTTCATAATGAGCATGCCAAAACCTAGAGAGTGAGCGATGACTTCAAAAATACAGGAAAAGAGAAAAAATACTCGCGTCCCAGTTCAATTTGATGTGACAGTCTTCCACGACAAGGACTATCTCATATCTTTTACCAAGGATATTTCTGTAGATGGCATGTTTATCTCCACGGCGACTCCTCTGGCCAAAGGTGAAAAAATCACCATAGATTTTAAAGTTGGAGCTGAAAAAACACAATCCATCAAGGCAAAAATTATCTGGGTAAACATGGATGGCCCGGAGAGTGATCGGGGCATGGGGGTAAAATTTATAAATGTGTCGCCGAAAACAAAGAAAAATATTCTGTTGCTTGTTAACAGAATAGCAATTTTACCGGACGACGCTCCTATAAATTGATGAACACATCAGGGAACGCCATTATCTTCTGATGGCTGGATCTGCAAAATGACACACGGGACTTCTATATTAATTAGTCCTCAGCATGGCCTTGTAATTCTTTTTTTAACTCTCCTCGCAACTTCTACTGACTACACCTCCATTTTTCTCACTTAGGATACGTGAGGAATACGAGCATCAACCTCTTCTCCTCTCAGGTTGCGTCCGTCTGTCATTTGGGATGGAAAGCGATACGATAACGCCATCACGGACGGTTTTCCTTCTATCCTGCCTGTTTTTTCTTCTGTCTCTCCGCCTGCCCTTTTCAGGTTCGGTTTTTTTTTCGGGGTCTTTTTTTACAAAGGGAACCTGTCCGATAACAATATCCATAATATTTCTCCTTTTATTGCCTCTTAATTTATACTTTCACATAATTGTCTTTATCGTCAAGACAAAGAAAAAACTTGACGTTTAACTAAAAAAATACAATTGCCATTTTTGTCTTTGTGCTTAATAAAACAGCTAACCGAACAACAGCAAAAATAAAACCAGCGAGACAAATAAACTGAGCAGCGATTGATTCTGGAACACAGCAGTAATTGCAGCGGGATATACGCTAATCATTCGATTGATTGGAATTTTTTCATAAATTTCCGATCAATATAGTCTTTAATCAGGAAAGCTAACCGACCATCAAATTCAAGCCATTTTTTACGAAAAATTCCCGTACCTAGGTTAAAAATCAACAGATAATCTCCTCCAGGACTAAAAGCCTGAAGCTGTTCACCTTCCAGCGAAGCCATGAGGTTATGATAAAGCACAGGGTTCTCACGAACCGCGTACACACCTACTTTATCGAGTGGCTGCTCGTAAAAATAAATGCAATCACCTCCACCAAAAATTTCAGGGAAGCCCGTGCTCTGTAAATACCTGTTCACTAACAACCCGCCATCAGGTCCGGTAGGCAAACCTGAATTTCTAAAAATTTCTGAAGGTTTCACACCGAGGGAGAGAAAGATAAAGTCAGCCGCAAACTGCTCGCCGGATTCAAGCGTTAGTTTCCCTGCCTCAACCTCTTTAACATACCCTGTTTCAAAAATTTCTATCCCCCGCTTCTGAAGAGACTTCATAGCTTTTTGTCGGATTGATGCAGGGAAGCGGGACATAAGCTTGCGGCCAGCAAAAATACGTATGTCCGCCATGTGGCGCGCACAGTCCTTAAGTAATCGCCAGACATTCCCCGCAATCTCAACAGACGAAGGGCCGCCTCCCACTACTGCTACCGTAAACTTGCCGTGGGCAGCTAAATCAAGCAGACGAGACTGTGCCTCCATCAATCTCTCAATCGGTTTTACGGGAAAAATTGCATCTCCCGACCCCTTTACATTGCTCTGCGGAACATAACTCCCTGCATTACAGGACAGCACATCATACCGAACAGTTGCGCCATCTTCCAAAAAAAGCGTTTTTCCCTGAGGATCTATCCTTGTCACTTTGCCGAGAACAAAACGTCCTCCCTGCTTCTCCACAACCTGCCGAGTAGCGAAACGGATATCATCCGGGGTGTAAAATTTGCCCAACATGCCCGGCCCCATACCTGAATAATAATGATAAGCTGATGGTCCGATGACTGTCACCTCATGCCCTTTTTTCAGAAAACTGCCGAGATTTGCCAAAGTCACCATATGAGCGTGGCCACCGCCAACCAGGACAAGCCGTTTCCCCATTTTCAACTCCACTCGAAAGTAAACAGTATCTTTTTTTCTCTTTAGTTGCCGCCGACTTCAGCTTAACAACGTAACAACAGGAAAAGCTGCGCAGGGTCAACTCTTAGAGGTACTCCATCCACTACAATCCCACCAAACGGCTAACTAAGCCTGTAAAAGAGATGGATACCGAGGCGACACAGCCTTACGTCCACAGACATATAGATATGCCTCATCCGGATAACCAAGCGCTATAACGGAAAAAATAGATTCTTCAACTGAAACGCCAAGTTGAACCTTCATCGCGGGGTCATGCTTGATAGCTTCCACGGCAAAGCCAATCAGACATGTCCCGATCCCCATGGTATGCGCTGCGAGAAGGATATTCTGA
>QKJV01000119.1 GCA_003249165.1 Desulfobulbaceae bacterium
GGTCTGCAGTGTCCTCTCCTGGGAAGACTCGTCTCTCGCAGCCTGAGCAAGTTGCTGTGCCTGTTCGGATATGTACAGGTGGTAGTCTTCATTCCTGGTTGGATTAAGAAATGCTTCAGCCTCTCTGGCCATATCCTTATTGGCCTCCTGGCTCATTTTATAAAGATTCAATGCTGAGAAAGCTGCGGTATTTGAGCTATTGACGGCCATAATTCCACTCACCAATATCATGATTAAAATGATATTCGCACAACAATAAGCCATATGCGATGCGATCAAGTTAGTCATATAATCGGAGTGGGAAGAGACAAACTTAAAGACTTTTTTCTGGAACGTAAAACAAGGGCGGAAGAGAACCGCCTGAAATTTCAAAACTATTTTTTGGCCAGCAGATTGATCTCCGCATCGGATGCACGGACGTAAAGTGGTGTACATGAGGCGGGATTAAGAAATTCCTTCTGCCGCCAATAGGCAAGAGCAAGAAAGCCGACAGCGGAGGCCCTGGCAAAATAGAGATGATCCGGAGCAAACACTGCCTGCTCTCCAAGTCTTTCCCGCAACAGTTCTCCGTGGACCGCAATGCCATCACCGACAAAAATCGTTGGCTCGTGTATCATTTTCGCCAGATTTTCTGCTGAAATCACCAGATAATCACTCTGGCGCCGCATGACACCTTTTTTGTCTGACCGATAAAATGCCGTATAGACTTCCTGTTTCCGGGCATCAATAATCGGACAGACAAATTTTCCTGTATATTCCAGCTGGCAGGCAAGAGCATCAAGAGTTGGAACACCGATAAGAGGAATGGACGCGGCAAAAGACAAGCCTTTGACAGTGCTGAGGCCAATACGCAAACCTGTAAAGCTGCCGGGTCCCAGGCTGATGGCAATGGCCCCGAGTTGCGGCCATTCTACCCCGCTTTCATGCATCACCCGCTCGATCGTATGAAGCAGACGCTTTGAATGGGTCAGCCGGGAAAAGAGACTCTGTTCAGCAATACAATGACCGCCACTCACCAAGGCAACGCTGCCGCACATACCGGAATTCTCGATTGCCAGAATAAGGGGCGGTTGTCTTAATGGGTCTAACAAAATCGGTGCCATGAAAACTTTTTACGAAAAAAGAAAACCCGCTCAGCCTTTGGTAAAAATTCGGACAATATCGTTGTAAAAGACAAAGATCATCAAAAAGCCGAGCAACAAGATCCCCAGTTGCTGCAGTTTTTCCTGAGTTCTCAGCTCCAGGGGTTTTCTGCGAATCGCCTCAAGTGTGTACAGGGCAAGATGGCCTCCATCGAGAACTGGAATCGGGAACAAATTGAGCACACCCAGATTAACGCTGAGAAGTCCGATAAAATAGGCAAGATTGATCCAGCCGGCCTCCATCTGCTGTCCGGCCAGTTGAGCAATCAGGATCGGCCCGCCGAGTTCCGAGGCGGGAACCACCCGTTGAATGATTTTCACAATCCCAAGCAACGTTAGGTAAATAAAAGTCCAGGTCTGGTTGATTCCCGCGATAAAAGCTTCGGGAATGGAGACTTTTTCATAGGTAACTTCACTGCTGCGTGAAATACCCAACATAAAACGCTCATCCACTACTTCGCCAAATATATTCTTCACATCCTGCCGCTCTGGCTGGCCTGTCATCTCAATTTCTTGCCCTGCACGAGAAATGGCAAGCGTGACGGATTTACCCCCTGATTCGCGAATCAGTCGGGAAACATCTTCCCAGTCAGTGGTTTTCTCGCCGTTAATCGAAAGAATGATATCTCCGGCTTTAAGCCCTGCACGTTCGGCCGGAGAGTTCTGGGTGATGGCGCCGATTTCAGTCCCTCCTTTCGGAACCGGCAGGCCGGAGACGGCGAAAATAATAAAAAAAATAAAAATCGCAAAAAGGAGGTTGAAAGCGGGTCCGGCGAACACAATCAGGAAACGTTTCCATACCGGTTTATGGGCAAAGGAATAGGGCTGCTCGACAAAAGAGACATCTTCATCCCTGTTTTCACCTGTCATTTTCACATAGCCACCCAAGGGAAAGGCGCTTATGAGATATTCCGTGTCACCATAGACTTTCCCAAAAACCTTTGGCCCGAAACCGAGGGAAAATTTGAGCACCCTGACCCCGAAAAGTTTGGCAAACAAAAAGTGACCGAATTCATGGACAAAAATGAGAAGCCCCAGAACAATAATAAAAGAAATAACGGAATTCATATCTTAACGCTTAGGCCAGCCGGCAAAGTTGGTGTTTCGCACTGTTGGCCGGTTCTCTGTTTAAATTTAATACATAATGCCTCGATGACAGACTCAGCCTGCATTCTTGCTGCAAGATCGGATTCCAGCACCGTTTCAATATCTACGATCTCTTTTCTGTCCAATCGGTTCATTGTTTCTGCAACAACTAGAGAAATTTCCGGAAATCGTATTTTCCCATCAAGAAATGCAGCAACAGCCACTTCATTGGCGGCATTCAGAACCGCCGGCATGGTACCTCCCTGTTTACAGGCATGATAGGCGAGTCTGAGAGCCGGGAATTTCTTGAAATCAGGCGGCTGAAAGCTGAGATCCATGCATCGGGCCAGATTAAGGCGGGGCAGCCCTGTTTTCAGACGTTCCGGCCACGAAAGAGCGTAAGTGATCGGAATACGCATATCAGGCACGCCAAGCTGCGCGATTACTGAGCCATCGATATACTCAACCAGAGAATGAACTATGCTTTGTGGATGAACAAGTACCTCTATATGTTCCACATCAGTATCGAACAACCAGCGTGCTTCTATGACCTCCAACCCCTTATTCATCAACGTCGCCGAATCAATGGAAATCTTGTTTCCCATACTCCAGTTCGGATGATTGAGTGCCTCCGCCGGGGTAACATCCCAGAGGTCCCGTTCATTTTTTTCACGGAAAGGGCCACCAGAGGCAGTAAGAATAATTTTGTGTACATCCTCCTTGCGTCCGGCGGCAAGTGCTTGAAAAATAGCATTATGCTCGCTGTCGACCGGCAGTATGGCCACATTATTTCGTTTGGCTTCCGCCATAACCAGCCCTCCCGCCATGACAAGTGTTTCCTTGTTGGCGAGAGCAATATTTTTGCCTGCTTTGATTGCCGCGACCGTGGGGACCAACCCTGCCGCGCCGACAATAGATGACACAACCGTATCAGCCTCAGCAACAGAAGCTACCGACACATTGCCTTCTTGCCCGAAAAAAATCTTTTCATTCCAGCCGGAAGGCAAACCCGCCGCCAACTGTTCCGCAAGTTCCCGGGTTGCAACCGAGACAATCAAGGGATTGAAAGCTTCAATCTGATCACGCAGCAGCTCGATATTACGACCGGCAGCGAGTCCGACAATACGAAAACGGCCAGGATACTGCCGGACTACTTTCAGCACATTACGGCCGATGGAGCCGGTGGAACCGAGTAATGAAATATTCTTCTGCATTCGCCGTCACCCAACGAGATGATATGTAACCAGATAATAGAGGACAGGTACTGTCAACAATATGGAATCGGCACGATCAAGAATTCCACCATGTCCAGGGAGAATAGTGCCTGAATCCTTGACTCCCATGCTTCTTTTCAAAAGAGACTCTACCAGATCGCCGACAACTCCAAGCGCAGTAAGAAATAGCGCTGCAGCGGCAAAAGGCAACAAATCGGCACCTTTGAAAAGCATATAGGCAATAAGCAGGGCAAAACCCGTCCCACAGACCATGCCGCCAAGAAACCCTTCCACGGTCTTCTTCGGACTCACTGATGGGCAAAGTTTGTGTTTTCCAAAGGACATGCCGATGAAATAGGCCCCGGTATCGGAAGCAGCGGTAATGGTTGTCAGAAACAGGAGCCAGGCGGCTCCGGCGGGAAGCGCCATAAAAAGAATAAGGTGCGCCGTGAAGAGACCGGTATATACTACGCCGAAACTTGCCTTCAGCAAAAGCTCGAAAGGTTTTTCCAGGTGCGCAGCCCTGAATACCACGATAATAGCCAACATCATCAATGCAGCGATTAAGACCACATAAACAAGATCAATCCGTCGGAACCAGGTAACCGCCACAGGCAGTAAAGAAACAATTATCAGAGGAAATTGTAATTTTTTTTCATTATTTTTCAGACAGATTGAAAAATACTCATGGGCTGCGAGTAAAGCTATAGCCGTAATGATCAACCAGAAAAGGAAGAAGGACTGCGAGTAAAGCAGGGCAAGCCAACCGGTAACGGCAAACAGGCCTGTGACAATTCGTTTCATATTATTATGCTGTAGCGTGCTCGAGAATCTCCAACACGGATACGCAGAGTATATTTTAAAATATATTCGAGCCGTTCTGGCTTACGATTGAAATTCAAGTTTTATCGCTGACCTGGTCACCTGTTCTACCAAAACGTCTCTGCCTTGTCTGAAAGGTGGCAATTGCAGAAATAAAATCTTCTCTGGTAAAATCCGGCCAATGCACTTCTGTCACCAAAATTTCTGCATAAGAGGCTTGCCACAGGAGGAAATTGCTTAAGCGGAATTCTCCGCCTGTACGGACAATAAGATCTGGATCCGGAAGCCCGGCAGTGTAAAGATGAGCGGAAATGGTTTCTTCCGTTATTTGTTCGACCGGCAACTTTCCGGCAACACAGAGTTCTGCTATCTCTTTGACTGCACCAACCACTTCATCGCGACTGCCATAACTCAAAGCGAGATTTAAAACAAGACCTGTATTGATAGAGGTTTTTTCAATAGAAGCCTGCAATGTCTCCCTGACTTCCCGAGGCAACTTGTCCATCCGTCCGATACAACGCAATCGGATATTATTTTCCAGCATGGAAGCCAGTTCACTCTCGAGATAACTTTTCAGAAGGGTCATGAGACCGGACACCTCTGAAGCCGGCCTTTTCCAATTTTCAGAGGAAAAGGCATAAAGAGTGAGAACGGATATACCGATTTCGTCAGCCGCCCGCACGGTTCTTATAACCGTATCGACTCCGGCCTTGTGACCCATCAGACGCATCAACCCCCGACTTTGCGCCCAGCGGCCGTTACCGTCCATGATTATGGCAACATGCCGCGGAAGTTTTTGCGGGTCCAACTCCAAGGATGTCAACACGAGGTGTCGTCAAACCTCCATGACTTCTTTTTCTTTCTCAGCAAGCACGGCATCAATATTTTTGACAAACACATCCGTTTCTTTCTGGGCTTCATCCTGAGACTTAAAAAGATCGTCTTCCGAAATTTCCTTATCCTTCTTAAGTTTTTTCAGATGGTCAATGGCGTCCCTGCGACAATTTCGTACCGCTACACGATATTCCTCGCCGATTTTTTTTGCCTGTTTGACAAGTTCTTTACGGCGCTGCTCCGTAAGCTGGGGAACAGAAATGCGCAGCACTTTCCCGTCGCTTGCCGGGGTCAGACCGATATTTGCGGCAAGGATTGCTTTATCGATTGCCGGCAGCACCTGAGGATCCCAAGGCTGAATAACAATCAATCTGCTTTCCGGTATGGTTATGGAAGCGACCTGATTGAGTGGCATTTTGGTGCCGTAAGAATCAACCTTTATCCCCTCAACCAGCGACAGGGAGGCGCGTCCTGTCCGGATTGCCGCCAGTTCCCGGCGAAAGGCGTCAAGGGTTTTTTCCATTTTATCCTTCATTTCCAACAGAACTTCACTCATTATTAACTCCACTGATTAAAGTGCCGATTTTTTCCCCGCAAATGGCTTTTTTGATATTGCCGGGGATATTCACGTCCAGGACGAGGATAGTTTTGTTGTTGTCCATGGCCAGAGAAATGGCCGCCGTATCCATCACTTTCAACCGCCTTCGTAAAGCCTCGTCGAAGGTAAGGTTATCAAATTTTACCGCGTCATCATGGAGAAGCGGGTCTTTATCGTAGACACCATCGACCCGGGTCGCTTTACAGATAATATCCGCATTTATCTCAAGCCCCCGCAGCACTGCAGCGGTATCGGTGGTAAAATAAGGATTACCAGTCCCGGCCGCAAAAATTACGATATTGCCTTTTTCCAGATGTTTATGAGCACGGCGGTAGGAATATGGTTCACAAACGGTCTCCATCGGGATAGCGGATAACACAGCGCACTTGACATCAATCTTTTCAAGAGTATCGCTCAAGGCAAGCGCGTTCAAGACGGTTGCAAGCATACCCATATTATCGGCAAGCGACCTATCCATTCCCGCAGATGCACCGGCAACTCCTCGAAAAATATTACCGGCACCTATGACAATACCAATCTCGGTTCCGAGAGCGCGCAGATCCCGAATTTCTTCCGCCACATACATCAAGACATCATTACTGATGCCGAAAGCGGCGTCACCCATAAGGGCTTCGCCGCTCAGTTTCAACAATACTCTTTTATATTTGTATGTATCCATTCCCTGGTGACTCCTGATTGATCAGGCGCCTACCTGAAACCGGACAAATCGTTTTATGCTGATATTTTCTCCAAGGGTTGCAACCAGTTCGTTCAGCAGATCCTGAATTTTCTTGTCCGGATCCTTAACGTACTGCTGCTCCATCAGACATGATTCCGCATAAAATTTCTCCATTTTCCCGGAAACGATCTTTTCAGCGATATTTGCCGGTTTTCCGGAATCCAGCGCCTGTTTAACGTAGATTTCCTTTTCCCTGGCCAACAATTCTTCCGGTACTTCTTCCCGTTTAATGGAAACAGGATTCAGTGCCGCAATATGCATGGCGACATTTTTTGCAAACTCAAGAAAGGAGTCGGTTTTGGCGACAAAATCGGTTTCACAACCAACTTCAACCATTACTCCAAGCTTCCCGCCGGCATGGATATAACACTCGATAACACCTTCACTGGTAGCTCGCGACGCCCGTTTGGCGGCAACAGCCAGACCTTTCTGGCGAAGATAATCAACGGCCTTTTCCATGTCACCGTTGTTTTCTGCAAGAGCCTTCTTGCAATCCATCATGCCCGCATTTGTTTTGTCGCGGAGTTCCTTGACCATTTGACTGGTTATATTCATGGTATCTTTACCCTTTTCTTTCATTAATAAAAATTCAGCTATACGTGTGCAATCCCGTCCATCGACAAGATTTTATTCCTCATCATCATCCATCATATCGGAGGAACCGGCACTTGGCATATTCGCCGCCGCCATAGCTTCAGCGATGGCATCATCGGTTTCAACCTCCTCGCCACGGCGGGCTTTCCCGGCGAGGACGGCATCAGCCATCTTGGAGGTAATAAGTTTGATGGAACGAATTGCATCATCGTTGCCCGGGATAAGGTAATTAATACCATCAGGGTCGCAGTTCGTATCGGCAATTGCAATGACTGGAATACCCAGGCGGTTTGCCTCGTCAACAGCGATATCTTCCCGTTTAGGATCTATGATGAAAATCATGGAGGGGAGAGCCTTCATCTCTTTGATGCCGCCAAGGTTCCGCTCCAGTTTGCCGAGTTCTTTTTCCATGCCGAGAGCTTCTTTTTTCTTGTAACGGTGAATAGTACCGTCATCCATCATAGACTGAATGGACCGCATACGATCTACGGATCTCTTAATGGTCTGGAAATTGGTCAGCATACCACCCAACCAGCGGTGATTAATATGAAACATACCGCACCTGCCGGCTTCTTCCTTGACGATATCCTGGGCTTGCCGTTTTGTACCAACAAAAAGAATACTCCCACCTCTGGCGATCGTATCGGTTACAGCCTCATATGCCTTGTTAAAAAGAGGCAGAGTTTTATCAAGGTTAATAATGTAAATTTTGTTGCGGGCTCCGAAAATATAGGGTTTCATTTTCGGATTCCAGCGACGGGTTTGATGGCCGAAGTGCAATCCGGCAACCAGCATTTCCTTCATTGTGATGTAAGCCATTGTTAAATCTCCATTTTTTTTGGTTTGACCTCCATCCCGTTTTCCCCAACCACCATGGGCACCAGAGGGGCTTTCTCAGGGATGTGTGATATAAAAATCCCCCTCTTTTACCACTCTATTATCCTTTTTGCAAGTACCGGAGGAAAAAGGGAGATAAAAAACTTGACAGGTTACGCTAAAGTGAGCAATCATGCGCGGATTGTAAACAACCGATTATAACTAACAACAAATTTCACTCCAATCGACACCCGCAAGTCCGACTGAAAGTATCTGTTCATCTGAAATCCATGAAGCCATCCCTCAAAGAATTCCAACCAGAAAAAATACTGATCCGCTCGACAAACTGGATCGGTGATGCCATTATGACCACTCCGGCAGTACGAACAATCCGGCAGAATTTTCCCAAAGCCCGGATTTCCATGCTCGCCCAGCCCTGGATGGCTGACGTTTTTGCCGCAAGTCCTCATGTTGACGAAATCATTCATTACGAAAAAAAAGGCCGGCATGCCGGACTCATCGGTATGC
>QKJV01000153.1 GCA_003249165.1 Desulfobulbaceae bacterium
TACTCAGGAGACTTTGCAGTCATACGCCCTGGATATTGCATCCGGTATAAAAAACGGTCAGACAACGGACATGCTCTGCCGGGCAATCTCTGCTGCTGGAGAACTCCTGGCTCGGAATTTTCCAGTCAAACCTGATGACATCAATGAGCTTTCCGATGAAGTCATTATCGGGCAATGAAAATGTTTCTGCAAGGCCTGTTTTTGCGTATTTTTTATGTAATTTCGCAGTTTGTCTGTTATTGAAGCGGATAAAATTTCAAGTATCCGCTTTGCTCCGCAATCAACTCTCTACCACTTCCTGACACCATGGATGAAAAAAAATTGCAGGCGGAACTGCAGCATCATGTCCGTAATACCTTGCTGCCCCTTTTTAACCGTTATCGTCTCGACTATTCTGATCTTGAGTCCATTCTCAAGTGGAAGCCTATCGTTCTCATTATCGGAAATTACTCTTCCGGTAAATCCACGTTGATTAACGAGATTATCGGTCGGAACATCCAGCGTACCGGACAGGCTCCCACTGATGATTCATTCACCATTCTTACCGCTTATGGGAGCGGGGACCAGGAAAAAGTGGTTCCCGGATCAACTCTGGTGAATGATGAAACGCTGCCTTTCGGGAGATTTAAGGCCCTTGGCGAACAGTTTATTTCTCATTTTCGTTTGAAAAAAATTGACGCCCCTTTTCTGGAGAATATGGCATTGATAGATAGTCCGGGAATGCTCGATGCTGTTACGGAAAAGGACCGGGGCTATGATTATCTTGCTGCCCTGGGAGAATTTGCTAAACTCGCGGACCTTGTTGTTCTTATGTTTGATCCGCATAAGGCTGGTACTATCAGTGAAACTTACAGCGCCATACGCAGCACACTTCCTGATACAACCGGCGAAGATCGTATAGTCTTTGTCATGAACCGCATCGACGAATGTGATAACCTGAGCGACCTCGTTCGATCGTATGGTACGCTGTGCTGGAATCTCTCGCAGATGACCGGCCGCAAGGATATTCCAACCATTTATGTCACCTACGCGCCCGACGCAGCTGAACCATCGGAGAATCTCTCCGTCTGGTTGCAGGAAAGGGAGCAGTTAAAAAAGAAGATTCTTTCCGCACCTTGTTTTCGTGTTAACCATATCCTGCAGGATATCGACCGGCAGGTTAATGAACTCGAGTTGGTCTGTGAGGCAATGTGTACCTTCAGCAGCATGGGACGAAACAGCCTGGCTGGTGTCGCCAAATTTGCTTTAGTTGCCGGGGTTGCTGCTTTTTTTCTCACTGGTCTGGTCTTAAGAGGACTGGTCGGCGTTCCGGAAGAACCACTGGTTACTGCTTTGCTGCAAGGGACGTTCACCCCGCAGCATTTGCTGATTCCTTTTACCGGGCTGGCTGGTGTTTGTTTTCTTTGTTGGCTCTGGTTTTCGCGATGGAGTTTTCCGCGGATCATCCACAAGTGTCGAGCGAATATGGATAAACTTGTCAACCTTGATACCAGTTACCGAAAAAATTTATGGAGCAAGGTTGAAAAAAAGGTCGGCATGATGCTTCAGTATGCCAGGCTTTCCGACCTTGGTGGCGTACATGCCCGAAATCTTGGCAGAATAAGGAAATTTCTCGCCCGAGAATTGCAGGGATATTATAATCAAATCAGGTGACAGAAAGTATTTTGTTTGTTAGGGAAATGTTGAAATTCACATCTTTTATACTATAACTTCTTGATTAAAATAATATTGTTGACAAATGAATGAGTAATCATGCATAAAATAAAAAAATCATTGTTTGCATTCTTGACAAAAGGGAATGCATCGATTATTTAGCACTATCTATTAGAGATAGTCAGTTAATCTTGCTAAGAGCATAAGTCATTAGCAATTTGAATTAATCTCGCAAAGGAGGAATTACATGGCAACTATAGAACATGGTGGAAACAGTTACGACGTTGATGAAGACGGTTTCCTCACAAAAGGTATGGAAGAGTGGAACGAAGGTTGGGTTGACTACGTTAAAGGGCTTGAAGGTATCGGCGATCTGTCCGACGAGCACTGGAAAGTTATTAACGCTCTGCAGGATTACTATAAGAAAAACGGTATTGCTCCTATGGTTCGTATTCTTTCCAAAACAACCGGCTATCCGCTGAAAAGAATCTACGAGCTGTTCCCGTCAGGACCTGGTAAGGGAGCATGTAAAATGGCTGGTCTTCCGAAACCGACCGGTTGTGTATGATGCAGTAAATTTTTTTACGATTGCTTGATAGTTGAAGGAGATTGTGGATTACCATCCGCCATCTCCTTTTTTTTTGAAGGTATTAAAATTTTATAGCCTTTTACCGCAGGTCAAATTTCTGGGAATTATTCTGCTGGATCTGCGAATCAAAGATCCTTTTCAGGAGAGGGAAGCGACGCTACTTCCTTCAGAAAATTACTGTGTATTTCTGTAATCTTGTTTGTATATTCCGAAGGAGTGATTTTTGCTCCCTTGATTCCTCCGCGTAAATTGATCTCCGCGAGAAAGGTCTCACCGTTTTCCAGAATCATCAAATCTATGTGAGCATACGGAAACTTGCCCCGGACCATGGCTTGTCTGCAAAGATCAAGTTGTTGTTCTGTTAATGTGCAGGGAGTGCTTTGTCCTCCGCAGTGCAGATTATTTCTGAAATTATGGGGGTTGTGCCGGGCATAGGATTCGATGTAGTCTCCGAGAATAACAACACGAATATCCTTGCTGTTTTTGGCAAAAGGCTGGATTACAAAGGGAAAAGGAAGAGATCCAAGAGTTGAATGGGTGAAAACATCTTCCACATCGCGCCAGAGATGAATACCCATACCGGCATTTTTTCTGTCGAGTTTTGTCACTACACTTGAGGTTCCATTTTTCAGGTAGAGATTGACCGCATCCAGCATGTCGTGTTGGTCGTGCACGACGACGGTGAGGGGTAGCATCTGTTGTGCAAAAAGATGAGCTTGAAAAACCTTGGAACGGCAAAGAAGCTGGCTGAGACCGGATGGATAGAGCATAACGTCCCGTTCAACCAGATCAAGCAGTATGTGCTCCTCCGTGGCTTTGAGGCGAAGCCTGCCTAAAAAAATATCCCCGCTTTGCAGGGTATGATACTCTTGGCGGAGAATATTATTGTCGGAAATAATACGGGGTTTCGGCGAGGTAAACATTAAAAAAGCATTTCAACGAAACGCTGATGAAAGCGAGTGAGATCGGCGTTGCATTCTCCGCAGAAAAAGCGGATTTCTCCCAAAATCTGGGATTCGTCCCCATCCTGGCTGAAACTACAATCGTCATTCTGGATATAATGTGTTGTGAGGATCACTCCGTCGGCGACTTCAACAAAATCTCGGTCATTGCCGCAAGTAGGACAAGTGAGCCGCATACCCATATTGGCGCTGATACGCCGACGTGTTTTGGATTCTACCGGGGCATCCACTTATTATTCCTCCTGATAAAAATATAGCATCCTAAGCCAGGCGTTATGATTTGTCAACGAAGTAACGGGGAAATTGACGAGGTGGTAAAACATTCTCTCATGATTTTTATCGCCAATATCCGAATCAACGGTTACATTATCACTTGTTTCTGTTAGAAATGATCAATTTCTATGCGAGATAAAATTGTGATGTCCCCGGGGATAGTTTTGTTCCCTTTCCTCCGAGGTTGCTGTTTAAAAAATTTCAGTAGAAATGGGAAAAAGATATGGCTGAAATACGAAGTACTCTTGAAATGGTTCTTGAGCGGGCTGCTCGTATGGAAGCTAACGCATCCGACGATCTATTGCTTGAGGAAAAGGAAAAGCAAGGTATGCGTTTAGCTGCTGCTTATCTGCGAGGTGAACAGATTAATCTTGCCGATGCTCTGGAAAAATGTGCGGCCTCGGAACAGCGTTATGTCAAAAAAGGGATGGTAAGCTCTTTACTGCGCAATATCGTCCTGCCAAGAAAAGACGAGTCTTCAGCTGCGGAAAAGGCTATGCAGGCTCTCATGGAAATAGGAAGTGAAAATAGTGAGTTCGCGCAGGTTTTTTCTGAAATGAAATCCATTCTTGATCGGTTCCTTTCGCATAAAGACCAGCTCAAGAAGCAACTCGAGGAGCAGTTTTCACAGCAGATGGCGTTGATGGAAAAAAATTTGACCCAGCAGACTGGAATTAAAATGAAGCTGCAACCTTCCCAACATCCAAAATTTGCCGAGGAATGGCAGAGGATTCAGACGGAACTAAATGATCAATATGGGCGGGCTATTGAGCAGTATAAAGAATTTATCAGCAAACAGCTTGGGGTTTGAATTTTTTTGAACCACTTTTCCTATGTATATAACTGTATCTGTTTTCCGGGATGCTGATGTCGCTGATTGTCCATGGCCAGAGATAAAAAAAATATTGCAGCAATGGGCTGTCGCACATGCCTCCTGGGTTTCTGATTTTCAATTTTCCAGGCAAAAAGTTCTGGAAATAACCCTTGATTTCCAGTCCTCTGATCATCTTTCGGCTATCCAGTATTTGCGGGAAAGACTGTATGAGTTACAGATCAACTTTACAGTGACATATAATAGTTCAAGCTATTGATCTGACCAAATCGAATAACTTTTATGGAAGATGGAAAATCTTAATCGTTTAAGAAAAATTTTAAAGAATCGTAAAATCGATGCACTGCTTGTCACTCAGCCTGAAAATAGACGCTATCTGAGTCGTTATACAGCAATTGATGCATCTATTACTGAAACAAGCGGTGTCCTGCTTATTCCTTGCAGGGGAACTCCCTTTTTACTGACAGATTCACGCTTTGAGTTACATGCTGGTCTAGAAGCCAAGGGATTCGAGATCATGCTGTATCCAAAAGGTTTACTGCCTCTCTTATGGAAGTTGCTGCCGAAGCTGGGTATCAAACGACTTGGTTTTGAAAGTCATTATATTTTGTATACTACAGCGGAAAAGTTGATTAACGGGACGAATAAGCTTGGAATCGAGGCTGTTCCTGTCGAGGGCATAATCGAAAATATGCGGGTGAGTAAACAACGGGATGAAATTGAAAAAATTGAAAAGTCCGTGCTGCTCAATGAAGCTGTTTTTCAAAAAGTATATGCAGATTTGCGGGAAGGTCAGACAGAAAAAGAAGTAGCGATACGTATCGAAAATACCATGTTGGCAATGGGTGCAGAGAGGCCCAGTTTTGCAACAATTATTGCAGGGGGGCCAAATGGTGCGGCTCCGCATGCGGTGCCTGGAACAAGGCCCTTACAACGTGGCGAGCCCATTGTAATTGATATGGGGCTTGTGCTTGATGGCTACTGTTCGGATATGACACGTACCGTTGTTATTGGAACACCGGACGAAAAAACTGTTGCGCTTTTCAGGCTGGTTCGGCAGGCGCAACTAGCCGCAATTGGAGTGATAAAAGCTGGTGTTACCGGAAAAGAAGCCGATAAGGCTGCGAGAGATGTCATTACCAGAGCCGGTCTGGGGGAAAAATTTGGTCATGGACTGGGACATGGTGTTGGGTTAGCAGTCCATGAGGCGCCTTCCCTGAATCGCCGAAATAATAAAAAGCTGCAGCGAGGGATGGTTGTCACCATAGAGCCAGGTGTCTATTTGTCTGGTTGGGGAGGAATTCGTTTGGAAAATATGGTAGTAGTGGAAGAAGAGGGTTGCCGCATTCTTAACCGTGATACAACCTTTCTTGATTTGTAAGGCCCTGTGTCTGATTGCTGGGTGTAAATTAAAAAAGGCCGTTTTCCATTGGATGACGGCCTTTTTCATTGTAATCTTCGTTTTTAGTAAATACTCAGATAATTTTCCTTTTCCCAATCAGTAACCGCAATCCGGTAAGCATCCCATTCTTTTTCTTTTGCCTCGATATATTTTTTGAAAATATGCTCGCCAAGGGTCTCTACTGCAAGGGGATTGCGTTTGAGCTCTTCCAGTGCCTCTTTGAGGCATGCCGGCATAGAAGGTATTCCGGCAGCTTCTTTTTCCAACGCTGTCATGGCGAAAATATCTTCATCAACAGGAGCGGGAGCCTGAAGTTTGTTTTTGACCCCTTCAAGCCCAGAGTTTAACATCATGGCAAACGCCAAATATGGATTACATGTTGGATCTGGGCAACGGACCTCGGTTCTTGTTCCTAACCCGCGCGATGCCGGGATACGGATGAGAGCTGAACGATTTGAGGCTGACCAGGCTACATAAACAGGTGCTTCATAACCAGCTACAAGGCGTTTGTATGAATTTACCAGCGGATTTGTTATCGCCGCAAACCCTTTGGCGTTTTTGAGAATTCCGGCAATATACTGATAGGCTGTCTGACTGAGCCCTTGCGGAGCGGCGGGATCATAAAATGCGTTTGTTCCATCCAGATTAAACAAAGATTGATTGGTATGCATACCCGAGCCGTTAATACCAAAAACAGGTTTGGGCATAAATGTGGCGTGTAGACCGTATTTGGCGGCAATGGAACGGACAACCCATTTAAATGTCACAGTGTTGTCAGCGCAGGCGAGGGCATCGGCATATTTAAAATTAATTTCATGCTGCCCTTCTGCTACCTCGTGGTGGGATGCCTCAATTTCAAAACCCATTGCCTCAAGGGTAAGAATGATCTCCCTGCGGGCATCAATTCCACAATCCTCCGGATCAACGCTGAAATAGCCGGCAACATCATGGGTTTTGGTCGTCGGATAATTCCTCTCATTTTTTTCAAACAGAAAAAATTCGCATTCTGTGCCGACCTTCATGGTGTAACCAAGTTTTTCGGCTTCTGCCAGTACCCTTTTTAAATTGTTCCTGGGGCATCCTTCAAATGGTGTTTTGCCGTCCGATCTGAAAACATCACATATGATACGGGCAGCTGAGGAACCTTCTTTGGTGCGCCATGGGAGAACAGTAAATGTGTCAAAATCCGGTTTCAGGTACATATCTGACTCATTAATTCGGACAAAGCCATCAATTGATGAACCGTCAAACATCATTTTCCCGTCTAGAGCTTTTTCGATCTGACTGAGAGGCAGGGCGACATTTTTCATAAAACCGAAAATGTCGACAAATTGCAGGCGGAAAAAATGGACATTTTGCTCTTTGATGATTTTCATTATTTCTTCGCGTGTCATAGTTATTCTCCTTTGGATTGGATGGGTTGAAAGAAACAACCGCTTGTTGTTCTATGAACCTTTTGATGAAAATGAAAAAGAAGGTGTGTTGCGTGTGACTGTTTGCGATGAAGGGGAAAATTTTCCTGGCGAGACATGTATATTACATGTTCTCCGTCGCAGGTTAGTGAAACAAAAAAAAATTTAAATGAGAGGTTATTTTAATAAATTGTTTCGTAAAGGAGGTCGGTTCCCTACCAATAGCGAACCCTACCAACATCTACATGAACAAAATCGGAATCAGGGTAATAGCCGACTCCTCCTTTGCGCAAATCAACCGCGGCAGAAAGCAGGTCTTCGAGCTGTCGCCCCGGCAGCCGGATATCTACGGCTTTGCCGGTGGTATGAAGGCTGTTTCTGGCGACTCCTGAGCTGTGTTTTCGCAGAAGGCGGTTTGTTTTGGGAGAACGATAACCTGAAATAATATGAAAGGGTTCTTGAGTATTTAACTGACCACGCAGAACGTAAAGTAAATCAAGGAGGCTTTTGTCTATTTTTTTTATGTCTCCGGTTCGATGATCGCGCAGGATGTGGTTAATGCCAGACAGCGCTTCCGGAACATATTTTCCCTTGCACCAATATGTTGTATGGAGTTGTTCGCCAGTATGGGTGTTGTAAAATGATAAACACCGTTCCGGGGTAATGAATCTTTGCACAGCTCCAAATGCTTCATAAGGAATGGTACTAGAAAGTGCGGTAAGCAGACCGAGAGTAATAAACCCTCTTCTGCTTAAAGGGTGTGGAATTTTTTGCATATAAAACGAATCCTCACAGGATTTTATCCGAAAGGGACATTGAGCGAAAAAATCGATAGCAGGTTAAACTTGTATACTAGCACATGAAATTTTTATGGCAAAGAAATAGTTTCAGGGAGGAATCAGGAATTTTTTCCGGACTCTAATGTTCTGGTGAAACAGAAAATTAAGGGGATTTGCCAGCAGCCTCTGCAGGAACAGGGAGAGATTCATCAAGTTCTGTATCTCGCCCGTAAATGTCATCACGAAATTGGATGATATCCATGTCATCAACCCAGGCGGTAAGATAAATGAGATGGATGGGAACCGGATGGGGGAGAGAGACGCTTACCTCCTTTTTTTCATCCAGCACGGCCAGAATTTCCTCCCTGGACCATTTTGGATCGTCTCGCAGAAGATAGACTGCAAGCTCGATGGGTTTTTCAATTTTCAATGCGAATGCAACCATGACTGAAGGCCCGCACATTACGTTGGAAAAGCCCCTTGTGGGGAGAATCATGCAGATAGACATCAAACTGGTTGGGGAATATGAATTTAATGTTACCCAGAGGATTTTTTGGACCAGGTTGCTGGCGTAACTGATAGGGGAAATAGTCGATATTGAGACGGTACCAGTCTATCTCCTTGAGCTGACTACCCTCAATAACTTTTCCATTCCGCAGAATCATGATGTCATTTTTTAGCAGATACTGGCGGTCATTTAGGACTTTGGGCAGTATTTCTTCAACAGCAATGTTTCGTGGTATGGTCCAGGAGGGGTTGAGTACCAGATAGCGCATTTTACCGCTGAAAACAGGTGTATCCCAGAATGGTTTACCCACTACGACTTTCATGTTCATTACAGTCATATCGTTTTCTATGACATCCAGGGAAAAATTGGCTATGTTTACCAGAATGTAACGTTCCCCTGGGTTTCTGAAGCTCCAGCGTAGACGCTCCATGTTGAGTTCGATCTGCCGTGCCCGTTTTTCCGGGGAAATATTTAAAGCCGTTATGGTATTTGCTCCAATAATACCATCCGCTTCAAGCCCATGTCTTTGTTGAAAAGCGGAAACCGCGCGCGCGAGTTTCTGGTCGTAGAGACTGCTGTTATCTTGTGGTGTCGAGGGGAGATCGCCTAAAGTAATAAGACGATGCCTGATTACAGGAATTCTCCTGTCGTTCATGTCTATTTTTATAGACGGTTTTTCCGGTGGAATAAGAGGCCAACTGTCATTTCGATTTGCAAGCTGCCGATACCTTTCCAGGGCCTGACGCAATCTGGAATAAAGTTTTTCATGGGGAGTGAGTGATTGCAGAGCTTCTTTAACACGTTTTTCCCGCAACGAATCTTCCAGTAATGTTGTGACATCGATTTTTTCATTTGCGGCGAACCATTCCGTTGTGCGCATAATGGGATTGATGCAGCCTTTGGAAAGATGGCAACTCAGCAATAGAAATGAGTCAGTCAGCAGCGCGTCGAGATCGGCGATTGCGGTAAAGTTGGGTGCGGTTCGCCCCAAATTTGTCCGCACCTGATCAAGCAGCAGGGATTGGATCGCATTAATGTGGTAGTATTCAGGGATCAGACCTTCCTGATGGGCTTTCTGGATAGCCGTGATCAAATCGTCAGCTTGCAAAAAATGTCCATCAGGACCTGCCCATGCCGGTTCGAAGCTGCGCTTTTGATAGAATACCGCTTCCATATCGAATGAGAAGATAGATTCTCCCCCAACCGTTACCATGGTGCGACCATCTGCACTCGTAAATCTTTTTTTGAGGATATCCGAAGCGGTGAGTATCTGGGGTTCCTGCTCTTCTTCGGCCTGTAGTGCTAAGGGCATTATTGCATAAAAGAAACAAAGAACAAGGAGGAAAAAGAAACGAAAAAGAAGGGCGGGGAAGTGGCTGCGAAACATGAGAGATCTTTACCGATTCATGGTTTCAGGTTGCTTAATCGATAAGTAAAGGTTCAAATCGGCGAAGAGGACAGGCAATGCAACGAGGATTTCTTTTTTTACAGAATTCTTTCCCCAGCCGGACGA
>QKJV01000203.1 GCA_003249165.1 Desulfobulbaceae bacterium
TGATGGTGCGGGCGATCTGAAAGCTGGCGACAAAGTTGAAGTAAAAGCTAAAAAAGGTAAAGCTATCGAAGGCTGCTAATTATAAATTTTTTCTTGTTTTGCAAAAAGACCGTTTGATCCTCGTGAGAAAACGGTCTTTTTTTTGGGGGGGATACTGGTAAATGTTTTTCTGTCTCTCCTTATGAACTTGCTTTCAACTGCCTCGCCGATACGCTTGTAATCTGATCTTGCCCTCAATTTCCTGTTTGTTGTTTTTTGTCTAGTTTGTTCAGTCGTGCCCAACTACTGATAAATTTAATTAATTTCAGGCAGTAAGTGAAAAAAATATTGGCTGTCCGTGGTAGGTAAAGTAAAGTTTATAGTTTTTAATCCATACGGACTGAACGATTAATTGTAATAGTTAGTGACCAAAAAAGGATTCAGCAAGTGCACCTTATTTATGCCGCCTTTCTGGGAATTCTTCAAGGAGCTACGGAATTTCTTCCGGTCTCCAGCTCTGGGCATCTAGCACTGGCGGAAGCATTTTTTCACATAAAAGAAGCGGGTCTAACTTTTGATATTGCTCTACATCTTGGAACGTTACTCGCTATTTTAGCCTATTTTCGTAATGATTTTTACGAGATGATTTGTGCCCTTATCAGCAGAAAGTCGAATGAGGATAAAAAACAACAGCGGCGTATGGCTTTTTATATAGTTTACGCCACCATTCCTGCGGTTATAGCTGGAGTTCTGTGGGGACACGCAGCTGAGAGTTTGCTGCGTGGTCCGGGAACCGTGGCTTTTTCCTTGTCAGCTGCCGGATTATTTCTTCTGCTGGCAGAGAAGTGGGGGAAACGTCTTCGCAATTTTGATAGAATCAATCTCAAGGATGCCCTGATCATTGGTTTTGCGCAGTCTCTGGCATTAATCCCTGGCGTATCGCGCAGCGGCAGCACCATTGCCACAGGGCTTTTCATGGGTTTGGATCGGCCTTCCAGTGCCAGATTTTCTTTTTTGCTGTCTGCGCCGATTATTTTTGGCGCAGGGATTTATAAGATTCCTAAAATTATAAATTTAGGGTTGAATACGAGTGAAATATTGTTCTATTGTGTCGGTTTTATTACATCAGCTGTGTCAGGATATTTGGTAATTTCTTTACTGATGCGATTTGTCCGGACAAAGTCACTTTCAGTGTTTGCTTATTACCGTTTTGCTCTTTCTTTACTAGTCGTCATTGCCTTATGCCTTGGCTATGAATAAATCAAATTAAAGGTTGTTAACGTGAATGAAATAAATCTTCCCGACAGTGCACGGGATGTTCTTAAAAGAATAAGAAAAAAATATAAAGTTGGATTTGAAACCTTATCAATCCGTGGGCATCGACTCAGCCTGCTGCAAGTGCAGGATCTCGAACATCTTTTGGCCGGCAAGGACCCTTTTGCGGATGTGTCAAATTTCCCCTTTTGGGTCAAACTTTGGGAGGCATCACTTATGCTTGCGGATGTTATGGCAAGTATCCCCTGCCAGCCAGGACAGACGTTGCTCGAGCTGGGAGCCGGGCTTGCCGCTCCCGGACTCGTCGCGGCAACCCGTGGATATAAAGTGACACTGAGCGACTACGAACCCCATATCCTTGATTTCCAGCGAGTCAGCGCTGCGGCAAATGGGCTGACAGATGTGGAATTCAGGATGGTTGATTGGAAATCCCCCCCGGTTCTTCCTCCCTTTAATGTGATAATCGGAGCCGAGATTCTTTTCCGTGATGAATTTTTTCAACCTCTGCTGAATGTTTTTGATTCCTACCTTGCGCCGGAAGGCACTATATATATGGCGCATGACGCGCGCCGGAAAAGTTTACCTAAATTTCTTAATCTCGCCGGAGAAAAGTACCGAATCGCAGTGAGTGCCCGTAAAATGAAAACGGAAGATGGAGAGCTCACAATAATTATCAACAGATTGCAGAAAAAGTAATAGCGTAAGATGCCGGTTTATGAATATGAACATCTTGGTCAAGGATGTAGACTCGGTCATAAATTCGAAATAAGCCAGTCTATTGCCAGTGACAAGCTCACACAATGTCCGGAATGCGGGCGAGAGATTAGACGACTTATTTCCGTATGTGCGATAAGTACGCCGAAAACCAACAGCGATTTGAAAAGTCATGGGTTTACCAAGCTGGTACGGCGGGACAATGGAGTTTATGAAAACGTAACGGCAACAGGAAAGGAAAGCAAAATTTGGGACGTCCGAAAACCTGAGACTATGCCTGATTTAAAGTCAAAAATAAGAGATTGATGGCCCGCAATCGGCGACCATGTGGGGAAAAAATAACCCGGAATCATGCTGCTGAAAGATATAGATTGGAATATTCTCTGGCAGGAGGCTCAGCTGCGTAAAAGCTGGAGGAAAAAGGAGAAAGGTGACTGGGATAAGCGAGCCGCAGCCTTTGCCAAGCGAAATGACGACTCTGAGTTTGCAAATCGTTTTTTTGACTTTGTCAAACCTAAAAGCCATTGGCGCGTTCTCGACATAGGTTGTGGGCCCGGAACGCTGGCAATTCCTTTTGCAGCCCGGGTCAAATCCGTTACAGCAGTTGATTTTTCTTCGGCAATGCTGCAGGAACTCGAAAAAAGAGCGCACCTGCAGAGGATAACAAATATCAGAACTGTCCAAGCTTCCTGGACCGACAACTGGGAGGAATCCGCGATTCCTCCTCATGAAATTGTTGTCAGTTCCCGTTCCCTGTCTGTAACGGACCTCCGAGGTGCCCTTGAAAAGATGAATGACTGGGCGACGGAAAAAATATTCATTGTAGACAGAGTCGGAAATGGTCCTTTTGATTCGGATTTGTTTGCTGTTTTGCAGCGTGATTTTGAACCTGGTCCTGATTACATTTTTACTGTAAACCTCTTGTATCAGATGGGGATCCATCCTACAATCGAGTATATACAACTTGAGCAAACCCGAATCTTTACCAGCAGAGAAGAGGCACTTGCTAGCTCCCGCTGGATGTTCGATGACCTCAGTGCCGAAGACGAAAAGCGGCTTGCCTCCTATGTCGATGAAAGACTTATCTATAAGGCAGAGGGTTGCTGGAGTTTTAGAAGAAAATCCCCAGTGAAGTGGGCTTTGCTATCCTGGGAAAAGAGAAAAAATTGACATGAGAATAATGATTGCCGGTGCAGGTCAGGTGGGCCATCATCTCTGCGAAAAACTCTCGGTTGAGGGGCAGGAGGTGGTACTGATTGATCGTGATGAAAAAAAGCTCCGCCGGCTCGAACGTGATCTCAATATCCTGCCCGTTCTCGGCAGCGCCGCATCCGCCAGGGTGCTGGAAGAAGCAGGAATTAAAAATACTGAACTCTTTATAGCTGTTACCGATAGTGATGAGGTGAATCTCATCGCCTGTATTCTTTCCAAGCAGTACAATCAGGTTGCCAGCCGCATTGCCAGGGTCCGGAATGAAGATTTTTACGTATCCGGTGAGGCTCATACGGAAAAAACTTTGGACATTGATCTGCTCATCAGTCCCGATATTGCTATGGCTGATGAAATCATGACCCTGAGTCAACTGTCTGATGCCTTTGCAGTGGCCGATTTTGCCGGAGGCCAGGTGGAACTTCTTGGCTATGAAGTCTACAAGGGCAATCCCATGGTCGGCATTACATTGCAAAAAATGCAGACCATGCAAAGGCAGAGTAATTTTTTGATTGTTGCCATCAGCCGAGGAGGAAATACAATAATACCTCGTGGCGACGACAAGATCGAACCTGGTGATAAAATTTATCTTGTCGCACGTAAAAAGGATATTGCCGAGGTTGAAGCGCATTTCCATTTTACCAGCAAGGCTCCGAAAATGGTTTTCATCATCGGCGGTGGAACCATTGGCTATATGGTGGCCAAAAGGATGGAAAAGCAGAAAATTTCTGTCAGCCTTGTTGAGGAGGATCCTAAACGTTGTGAATTTCTGACGGAACAGCTAGAAAATGCCGTTGTTCTTAACTGTGACGGACTTGACGCACATGAATTGCTTGAGGAGGGTATTGATCAGGCTGACTTAGTGATTTCTGTTACAGAAAGTGATACGACTAATATTCTATCAAGTCTCCTGAGCAAACATCATGGGGCGCGCAAGTGTATAACGAAGATTAACCGCCCGGATTTTATTCCTTTACTCGGGAAACTGGGAATCGATGTTGCCTTGAGCCCACGACTGGTAGCAGCAAACATGATACTCCGTTTTGTGCGGGGGGGCGGGAAGATTGTTTCCGTTGCAACGTTGCTTGGCAGTGATGCCGAAGTGATGGAAATTCAAGTCAGTGAAAGCGCAAAATTCCAGGATATCCCTTTGAAATCACTAAAATTCCCGCGTCATGCAGTACTCGGAGCCATTTCACGCAAGGGCAAAGTCATCATTCCTTCCGGAGATACCAGGCTAAAAGAAGGTGATAATCTTGTTGTTTTTTTTGCCAAGGACGCCATTTCCAGCGTTGAAGCCTTTTTCGGATAACAAGGAGATGCATGCGGACCAGCGGCGTTCTTAATATTATAGGTAAACTGCTTATTCTTATTTCCATCGTTCTGCTGACTCCTATTCCCTTCAGCCTGTATTTTGACGATGGGATGGTTCATGTATTTCTTTACTGCGCGCTTATCGGTGCAGCCTTGGGGAGCGGCATTGTTGCGTGTTTCGTCCCGGATAAGGATCTCGGCTTTCGTGACGGGTTTGCCGTGGTGGTGCTGAGCTGGCTGGGGTTGGCTTTTCTCGGGTCCCTTCCGTATTATTTATGCGGCAAAATGCCGTGTTATGTTGATTGTTTTTTTGAATCAATGTCCGGCTTTACCACGACCGGATCAACGGTATTAAGCGAAGTTGAAATCCTCCCTCCCAGCATACTTTTCTGGCGTGCAACCACTCACTGGATAGGTGGGATGGGGATAATCGTCTTGTCCCTGGCTATTATGCCATTGCTCGGAGTTGGGGGGACACAACTTTTTCAAGCAGAAATGCCCGGGCCGACCAAGGATAGACTTGCTCCGCGAATCCAGGATACCGCCCGTATACTCTGGGCAGTTTATCTGCTCTTTACGGTAATTGAGATTGTTTTGCTTCTTTTGGGAGGCATGAGCTTTTATGATGCAATATGTCATGCTTTCGCAAGCCTCGCCACCGGCGGTTTTTCTACCCATACAGCCAGTGCGGCTCATTATAATACCTCGTACATCCACTATGTCCTGATCGTTTTCATGTTTTTGGCAGGGGTCAATTTCTCATTACATCACAAGGCCCTTATGAGTGGAAAGTTATCTGACTATTGGAATAATGAGGAATTTCGTCTTTATCTTCTCCTTATTGTCGGCACCACTATCTTTATTATGGGTGTTAATTTGACCCATGAAGTTTATAAAAGCTTCAGTCTTGCATTGCGTGATACTCTTTTCCAGGTGGTTTCCATCGTTACAACAACAGGATTCGGGACGGCGGATTTTGATCAGTGGCCACCATCATGCAAGATGCTGCTTGTTACCCTGATGTTTATCGGTGGCTGTGCTGGCTCAACAGGAGGAGGAATTAAGGTCGTCCGCATTCTCTTGTTTTTTAAATACGCAAGATTGCAGTTGCATAATCTGGTGCATCCCAGAGCGGTGGGCACGATCAAACTAGGTAATCAGAAGGTGCCGAAAGAGGTAATGATCGCTATACTTGGTTTTTTTGCCCTGTATATCGCCTTTTTTTTGTTGGCAAGTTTAGCTGTTACAGCATTAGATGTGGATCTGCTTACCGGCGTCACGGCCGTTATCGCGACGTTGAACAATATCGGTCCGGGATTAAATGAGGTCGGGCCCGCCCGCCACTTTGGCAATCTTCCCGGGTTGGCAAAGGTTGTACTCAGTATCTGCATGCTTGCTGGACGCCTTGAACTCTATACGCTGGTTGTATTACTTACGCCTGACTTCTGGCGGATGGCCAGGAAACCTGTTTTACGCTGGCAGTTTAAAAATGATAAAGCTGATGTAAATAGAATATGAACGAGTACGATATTATTGTCATCGGTGCCGGTCACGCAGGTTGCGAGGCTGCACTTGCGGCAGCACGGATGGGTAGCAGGACAGCAATCCTGACTATTAATGCTGATACGATTGGGGCCATGTCCTGCAATCCGGCGATTGGGGGGCTTGCCAAGGGCCATCTCGTTAAGGAAATTGACGCGCTGGGCGGGGAGATGGCAAAAAACATTGATGCTACGGCTATTCAGTTTCGTCGACTGAATACAAGTAAAGGGCCGGCTGTCTGGTCGTCTCGTGCCCAGGCAGATCGGTTACTTTACCGGCTTCGGATGAAAACCGTTCTGGAAAACCAGAAGAATCTCGATATCAGGCAGGCTTTTGCCGATCGTCTTTTGGTTGACGGTGGGAGAATTACCGGCGTTGTCACGTCGCTTGAGGAAAAGCTTACGTGTCGGGCGGTAGTTATTGCTACAGGCACTTTTCTCAACGGGCTTATTCATATTGGTTTGAAGTCATTTCCCGCGGGGCGCCAGGGGGACGCTCCTTCGATATCATTGGCAGGAAATCTTCGCGAACTCGGTTTCCGAATGGGGCGAATGAAAACGGGGACCACACCCAGACTTGATGGAACGACCATCAACTACGACGGACTTGAGCCACAGCACAGCGATGATCCCCCTTATTTTTTTTCGTATTCCACGAGCGGAGCTCCCAGTCTGCCGCAACGGCCTTGTTACATCACCTATACCAACGAACGGACCCACGCTATTATCCGGGCCGGAACAGATCGTTCACCGTTGTATGCCGGTATTATTGAAGGTGTGGGAGCCCGTTATTGTCCTTCCATAGAAGATAAGGTAATGCGTTTCCCCGAAAAAATTCGTCATCAGATTTTTCTTGAGCCGGAAGGGCTTGATACGGTGGAGGTTTACCCTAACGGTATACCGACCAGCCTGCCGGTGGATGTCCAAATGGACATGCTGCACAGTATTATGGGCTTGGAAAATGTCAAACTGATTCGGCCCGGCTATGCCATTGAGTATGATTATGTCGACCCTCTGGAATTACAACCTTCCCTGGAAACAAAACGTATAGGCGGCCTTTTCCTTGCCGGGCAGATCAATGGTACTTCCGGTTATGAGGAAGCAGGTGCACAGGGGCTGATGGCGGGGATCAATGCGGTTAAATACAGCAGAGACGAAAAACCACTGGTGCTCGACAGATCCCAGGCATACACCGGCGTGCTTATTGACGATCTTGTTACACGCGGGACGAAAGAGCCATACCGTCTTTTTACATCTCGGGCCGAGTACAGGCTGCTACTGCGGGAGGATAATGCTGACCTGCGTTTACGTGAGATTGGCCGCAGCCTTGGTCTGGTGGATGATGAGACTTATGCGGCGTTTTGTCGAAAACGGGATGCAATCAGTAAATCATTTGAATGGTTGGAAAAAACTCAAATCAAACCCTCAGAAAATATTAATGGGCGTCTTGAAAGGGCGGGTCAGGCTCCGTTGAAGCAGATGGTTTCAATGGCGTCATTACTACGGCGTCCTGAATTGACGATAGCTGATCTTGCACCTTTGACTGGAATAGAGGTAGATGTCGATCCGTCCGTTGCAGTAGAGGTACAGATGCAGGTAAAATACGAGGGTTATATCAAAAGGCAACAGGAACAGGTTGAAAAGTTTAAAAAAATGGAAAATATCAGCCTGCCGGAAGAGATGGACTACACTGGACTTCCGGGTCTTTCTCATGAAGTCGTCGAGAAACTGAACAAAATTCAGCCGCGTTCTCTGGGGCAGGCATCACGTATTTCCGGAATCACCCCTGCGGCTGTTTCAGTTTTACAGATTCACCTGAAAAAAGAAAGGTTGCTGTAAATGAAACGAATTTTGGTTGTTGAAGACAGTCCATCTACAGGAGAGTTGATAAAAAGACGGCTTGAGCTTACGGGTAAATATGCTGTTACCTGGCTGACCAGCTTGAAAGAGACGGCGCAGCTGGTTAATGAAGGAACGAATAATGTTTTTTTTGCCGCACTGCTGGATTTCAATTTGCCTGATTCAACCAAGGGAGAAACCATCAAGCTGGTTGTGGGAAAAAATATCCCGGTGATTGTTTTTACTGCCTGTGTAAGCGAGGATGTCCGCGAAATTGTTTGGTCACATAACGTTGTTGATTACGTCCTCAAAGAGGATGTCCAGAGTATTGATTATATCCTTTCTCTTCTCGAACGGCTTGAAAAAAACAGA
>QKJV01000419.1 GCA_003249165.1 Desulfobulbaceae bacterium
CGGCTCCGGTTGCGAGTAATATTGCATGATAACCCTGTTTTTTGAGATCCTGCAGAGTAAAATCCTTTCCCCAGCACTGATTGAACCGTACGGATATTCCCATGGAAAGAATCAACCCGGTCTCATAATCCAGGACATTCCGATCTATTTTATAAGTTGGGATGCCATAGCGCAACATACCGCCAAGTTTGGGATTTGCCTCAAAAAGAGTGATATCATGTCCTTTTCGGGCAAGAAAAAAGGCACCCGTAAGGCCTGCAGGACCGCCGCCGATTACAGCTATCCGTTTGCCGGTTTCCTTTTCCCTGGGAATTCGTAAATCAATATCATGTGCCATGCACCAGTCGGCGACAAAACGCTTGAGGTTATTGATAGAAACAGGATCGTCTATGAGTATTCTTCGGCAGCGGGTTTCACAAAAGCGTGGGCAAACCCGGCCGACAGAAAACGGCAGAGGATTACGTTCCATGATGAGGCGTAATGCTTCGGCATATTCACCGCGGCGAATGTGGGCAATATATCCCTGAACATTTATCTGCCCCGGACAGGTGAGATTGCATGGAGCCTTGCAGTCGCCGAAATGGGTCGCAGAAATTTTCTCCAGCTTCTCCCGTCGTAAGGCCGTCAGTTGCGGAGAATCAGTTATGACCTTTATATCAGCTTTCACTTTAGCGACACAAGCGCGAACCGGCTGTGCGATTCCCTCCACTGCAACCACACAAAGGCCGCAGGGAGCTTCGCTGCTTTTACTCTCCACCCAACAGAGCGAAGGGATAGATATGCCTACACGCCTGGCAACAGCGAGAATCGTCTCATCCGCTCTTCCCAAAACAGGAATGCCGTTTATTTCAAAATGTACATCATCCATCTGCTATGCAGCCGGTTTCCACTCTTTCAGAAATGCAGGGAGATGGCCTGCCTCACGCGGGGCAACGGTGATAGTCCAGTCCGGCAACTCCTCTTCAAGTTCCCCCTTAATGTTCGCCAGGTATCCGGGAATGATCAATTCCCGATGGTTAACCTTATTCATTATCCCGGATTTCTTCACAAAACCAGCCGTCTGGTCCGCTCCGAATTTTCCGGCCGCCCATGCAGTAAGTACGGACAGCCCTTCCGTATCCTTGACAAGTAACCACGCAGGCACCCTGCTGCTTTCAATTTCACCGGAAACGATAAAATAGGTCAGGGAAAAATTACAGGTAATCAGTACAGGAGAATTCTCATTCGGACCATTTATGGTGTATATGTCCTCCTGAACAACCATCGGTCTCTGGGGATCGGTAAAGATATTAAGCTGCTCCAGCAGCAGAGGGAAAAGTGTCTCACCCTGCAGATCGGATAAAACGATAATTCCGGCGTATCGGGCAATGAAGACCGACGCGATCATTGCCTCCAGCATGGGATTGTCCGTCATCTCGCAAGGAAAAGCAATCAAAGGAAACCCCAGAGGTTTAAATCTTCCTTTGACGGCGGAACGGCGGGCGACGATACTGTTTTCCAGTGCGGCCTTCATGCTACGGGCACCGGTATCGATAACAAGATCTTTTAATCCTTCCGCAAGCAATTTTTCTGTTAAATCTATTGTATCATCAAGATCAACTCCCCGCACCCCAAGAGGACAGCCCATGCCTTTTGCCATTAGAGCCATGTCAGTGACATTTGCCTGAGTTGCACCGTAGAGCAGCGGCTTTCGATCTCCGCAGATCTTTGCTCCGCCTGTCAGATTATCAACACTATCGCTGATAAGAATCAGTGCCGCATCATGGGCACCGGTCAAAACCTTTTGAATTACGGTAATAAATCGTTCCTGATTGCCATCAGCATCTTTTACGGCAATCAGGCTTGATTTCATGATAACGCCGACACGTTCATAGCGTAACGATTTAAACCGGTTTATCCTCCCATCAATGTCTGCTTCGTCCATATCGGTTCGTATCAGCACCGCAATGCCAGTCGAATTTTCAAACCGTTTCTCATGGCGAAACATGCACGACTCTCCACCGGTAAGAAACGTTGCATCGCCACTGCCGATTTTAACTGCCCGCACCGGTGGAGCGGACGCTTCGTTGATGGCCGCCTTGACTTCGTCGGATACATAAGGGCATTTTTCGATATCGATCTGCCCCGCGGCAACCTTCATGGCAAATGCGAGGCATGTAGGGATTCCGCACTCCTTGCAGTTTTTTTTGGGAAGCATTTTTAATATTTGTATGCCGGTAAGAGCCATTAATCATCTCCTCATTATATATAAAAACGTCTTAACTGCTAATGTTCTATTATCAATTCCACCAAAAAGCTTAGACAATCGGATCGAGCTTCAATGCCGGATGGCCCCTTTCTCTGAGAAAGGCCAGCACATCTTCCTCCGCAATTCCTTTCGTCTCATCGGCAATCATGTCAAAAAAAACGGGCAACCCCATAGCCTGACACCATCCGATAATTCCTTCGCGAAGCTCTTCCTTGAGCTTCTTCGGCACCCAGACAAGCCTGGACAGCCCACCCTCCGCCGGGAAAAATTTCGGACTGAGCGGATAATAGCGGTTTATTCCCACCAATCCCGGTGTCTGATCTCCCCCTCCAACCAAATCGGCAAGCATGGTAAAATCCATACCGCTCGGCGTCATGCCCCGGTATTCACGGTTTACAACCATGATTCCGTTGCATAAAGGCAATATAACGGCAACAGCTTCGAAACAGTTCCCGGCCGTCATGGGATTACGCATGAGGGAGTAGCAACCCAGGCGTTTAATTACGCCATGCGAGGCCTGCCGAACAAAGGCATTTACCCCGGCAAACTCGCCGCGAAGCGGATCAAGTATCTTTCCTTTTCTGATCGGCCGGTTCGGGCCATTTATATTTATCTCGCTGGAGGCCTTGCCGTCAAGCCAACTCAATGCACCGCACATGCCGGCCCTTTGCGGAGTTATAACGCATACATGATGCGGCGCAAAAGATTGACATATAATACATGAATAAAAGATGTCGGTATCGTCATCGGTCATACCTTGCAAACGCCGATCACGCTCGATATTGGTCCGATTGGCATGGGCGAGAACTTCGCCAACGGATTCTTGTTGTGTAAAAATTTTCACCTGGACTTTATCGATAATACGAGAAAAATCCTGCCGTAGCTTTGCGTAAATCACCTTGCCGATATGCAATAAACTTAAGCCCTTTCTGGCAGCATGCCTGCTGATGCGCAACCACATGAGATCACGCTGACCTTCATGCATGACCCCTTCGATTGAGTTAATCGCAGAATGAAGCTGGCGTTCAAGAACCGGTTCATAATCTGACTGGAGAAGACGCCCTGCCACTTCCACCAGAAATGCCAACGGAAGATTCTGGCCAGGATGAATATCCGTTATATCCGGCCCGAAAAGGGTTACATCTCCATCCTCAACCTCTTTTAAATCTCTGCTGACGAGGAGCTCAATGCCATCGGTCCGCCCGCCGCCGCTTTCGGTATAGAGCAGATCGTCTCTTATTCGCTCCCCTGCAAATGCCGATCCTAAAGAGGCTGGTATATCAAGAGTTGCAAGTGGAAGTTGCATTGATCGCAGATCAAAAGCAGCTTCAACAATCTTTCCCACCGCACTATTGCCTTTAATAGCCCCTGCTGAGAAAGAAGAAAAAGCAGCCGGACAAATTGTGTGTATATCTTCAGTAGACAGAAGAGGTAATTGCCAGCTTGAGGCACCCGCCACGTTTAAGCAACCCAGATCATCCAGCGGCCCTAAAGCAACAATAAAGCCTGGGATTTTTTCCTTACAGTAATTGAACAATGCATCCTTATCTCCAGGTTTCACCCCGCCAAAAAGTCGAGCAATACGACAGGCGAAACCGAGAGGAAAAATCATGCCGGAAGCACTGGCTCCATCAGTCTCAAAAACATAAAGATTTTTGTCCCGCAACTCTCTAACCAACTTTTGACTCTCAGCATTCTGTGCCTGAGTAGCGATGACAACGGCAATTCCCGGCACCGATTTGTCAATCAGGCCAACCCCATGGCGGCGTAAAACCGTGTTATCAGCAGCATAACACCACTTATCAGGGATTACGGCCCCAGCAGAAATGCTCCAGTAATCGGTATAACCGAGAAATGCAAGTGTGGCCAGTATCTCTTCGGCATATAAGGCAGCCACCCCTGCATCAAGGAGTACTTTCGAATTTTGGCAGTCTTCCTTTTCCTCACGCAGGCAGGGCATCAATGAACGAATCGCCTCAACAACCAATTTCAAGTCGGCGAGTTTCGAAATATGCAGTCCCGTCAAGGAAGAGCAAATCGGCAGAGAAAATGCCTGATCGGTAAACTCAAGAGTCGTTTCAGGCCTATATTTTTTCAGCGCGAGAATTAAAGCGGTCTCCGCCTCGGTCACAACAGCATCGGCACGGAGAAGAATTTCTGAAAATTTTTTTCCCGCCATGGCAGAACACAATAAAATCGACTCTTTTCAGACCAGACTGTTGATCAGCGATCTGGTCAGATTGATAGCTTGCGGGTGACGCATAACAAGCACCTCGCCTCCGGAGAGCAGCATACAGACGGCGGTAATGGCTTCCATCATCACTCCCCTTTTTTCCATATCCCCCAGCACGTCATCCGAAGGAAGACGGCACTCTTTCGCCTTCCATACCTCACGACCAAGATTGCAGATGATCGGAACCTGGAGTTTTTCATCCTGCTGAGTAAGAGCTGCCAGACGGATCCTCTCCATAACGGAACATGTATATTCGATTCCGTAACCCAGTGCACCAACCGAAGGATCCATCATGATCGAAGAAAGCGGCAACCCAAGGTTTTCGAGTAAAATATTAAGCTGTTTTGCGAGGTTGACATCTATGGGGGAGGCAGCTACGACCGGATCGCCAAATGCCAGAGCGATTGCGCCCAAAGGGCGATAATTCGTATCCGCCAAAGGAGCAAGGCAAACTTTTTTGTTGCCGATGAGACTAGTTATCTCGCGCAGGGTTTCGGTATCCTTCTCCGCATTGTCACAACCCCAGACAATAATGGGGACATCGATATTTTTTATTACCTCAGCAGCTGTTTTAGCGGCCTCAACAGGATTTCTGTTCATTCCATTCGGATCGGTACTTAACATTGAGAGACATATCGCTTCCGCATTGTAATCATCAGTGCATTTCCTGGCCCAGGCAACAGGGTCATTAAGAACCCCCTGAAAATAGCGGGAGAGCGTTTCCGGCCACTCATCCGGTTCGACGTCGCACACCTCCATGGCTATCAGCGGTCTGTTCGGCATTTCCCCTTCAAAGAGGTGAAATGGCATAGATGTCTCACCACCAACTTTAATCGTTTTATCGCCGCAGCCGAGAACTGTTTCTTTAATTTGTCCGGTATAATTTATCCTATAGGCATCAGCCGGAACCTTTGTGCTTCGCTGAGCAAAAGGAATCTTTTCCGGTGGCAGTTCAGCAACTATTTGGCAATTATTTGCAACCATCTTACCTTCTCCTGCGCATCATATTTCAAACGACACTGCCTGGAAGCCACCCGCTATAGACAATGTCGATCGTTTTTTTCATGTTATAAGGACAGAGCTAGTCAAATCAGGGCAGATTATGAGCCTGGCGGGCGGCTTGCACAGTATTTTTCATCAACATGGTGATTGTCATTGGCCCTACTCCTCCGGGGACAGGCGTTATTGCTGAGGCTTTTTCCCGAACACCTTCAAAATCCACATCCCCGGCCAGGATAGCTTTACCATCCACCGTTTTGCCGATCCTGTTAACCCCGACGTCAATAACAACCACCCCTTCTTTCACCATATCTACAGTAATCATCTTCGGAACGCCGACTGCAGCAATGAGAATATCCGCACGTCTCGTGTGGCTGGCTATATCCTTTGTCCGGGTATGACAGACAGTTACCGTAGCGTTGCCCCCCTCCCTCTTCTGCATCATCAGGTTACTGATCGGCTTGCCGACAATATTGCTGCGGCCGATGACGACCACTTCAGCCCCACTTGTTTTTACCCCACTGCGAGTAAGCAGTTCAAGGATGCCGTGCGGTGTACAGGGAAGATAACATTTTTCTCCCAGCACCATATTCCCGACATTAACCGGATGGAAACCATCTACATCCTTATCCGGACGAATGGCATGTAAAATTTTTGCCTCATGAATGTGTTTCGGCAAAGGCAACTGGACAAGAATGCCGTGTATTTCAGGATTATTATTATAATTTTCGATCAGCTTAAGAAGTTCCGATTCACTGATATCAGCGGCAAGCGTCACCTGTTCGGAATGAATACCCAGCGCATGCGCTGTTTTATTTTTCGCAGTCACATAGGATTGAGATGCAGGATCCTCACCGACCAGTACTGTCACCAGTCCCGGGGTGATATTGTATTTTTCTTTCAGCCCAGCGACTTCATTTTTCAGTTCCTCGCGAATAGCTTTTGCGGTCTCTATTCCGCTGATAACTTTTGCCGACATCATTGCTCCTTAACAAATAGAAAAATACATAAACAAAAAAGCAGGCACTACTTAAAGGCCTGCCGATGAATTAAATGCGATGCACCAGTAATATCGCGCACAACCGGGTGACAAACGGCATCTTTCCGCGATAAGAATATTGAGGCGCAGCCGTTAAAACGCTTAGGGAAAAATACTAAATGACCACTGTGGTGTATCTTTGGGAAACAGAAAACGCTGTCTAATTCAGCGAATTATCTTAGTGAAAATATGCAGGTTTTGCAAGGTATTTTGCCGGCCAATCACCGCACAAAACAAAAGAATTGATTATATTCCAAACAGTTAGAAGACAGGTATCACGACTATCTGCTACAGTTTTCAGCAAGCTTGACGATAATATCATTCGCCTGGCCAAGACGGCTGACAAGACTCTCAAAGAAATGTTTGGCGACATGGGGATGCTTTTCGATAATCTCTATAATTTTATCCCCGGGAAAACGTTTGATTGTGGACCTCCCCCTGGAAATAATAGACGCAGAACGAGCAACACCTGAGATTGCCGACATTTCCCCGAAATATTCATTCGGTTCGGTGATTTCAGCAATCTTTTTACCATCCTTGACGACCATCATTCCTCCTTGTATGAGCTGGAAAAAGTCAATATCTGTATTACCCTGGCGGATAATGACATCTCCATCTTCATATTTTTCGACATCTGGATTTACCAGATAGGCAGGGAGACTCTCTTCAGTGACGACGGTTTTTTTCAGCACCTCATCCAGACTGGTGATTCCTTGCATCGCTTTAATTATAGCGGCGTTGCGGAGGGGAATCATTCCTTCCTGAACGGCAACCTTACGCAGTTGATCCTCAGGGACCTCGGCGCTTATGGCCTTGGCGACTTCATCAGTCACCTCCATCAGTTCAAAAAATCCGACCCTTCCTTTATAGCCGCCACCTCGACAGACAGGGCATCCTTTGGGCCCATAGAGTTTGGTCAGATTCTTGATCTGATGTTCCTTAAAGCCGATTGTCATCAATTCCTTTTCATCTGGAAGAGGAATTTCCATTTTACACTCGGGACAAAGCCGGCGACCAAGACGCTGCGACTGAACCATTGTAATGGCTGATGCCAGCATAAAGGGTGGGATACCGATATCAACCAGACGCCCTATAGTGGCCGCACAGTCATTTGTGTGCAAAGTTGAAAAAACAAGATGGCCTGTCATCGCCGCTTTAATGGCAATCTCAGCGGTTTCCATATCACGGATCTCACCAACCATGATAATATCCGGATCTTGACGCAGAAAGGCTTTCAAGGCAGCGGCAAAGGTCATTCCCACTTCCTGGTGAACGTTAACCTGGTTTATACCCTTGAAGTTGAACTCCACAGGATCCTCTGCTGTCAAAATTTTTGTGCCTTCATCGTTGAGTGAATTAAGCGCGGAATACAGGGTAACCGTTTTACCGCTGCCTGTAGGACCCGTAACCAGTAGCAGCCCCTGAGGACGATTGAGACAGCGTTTTAAGGTTGCGTAAACATTCGGTTCAAAACCGAGTCTGGTAAGATCAACATTCAACGAGGCCTTATCCAGAATACGAAGAACGATACTCTCGCCAAAAAGTGTCGGAAGGGTTGAGACACGGAAATCGACCACTTTACTCCTGCCGATCCGCATTTTAATCCTGCCGTCCTGCGGAACGCGCCGTTCAGTAATATCAAGGTTAGCCAGAATTTTCACCCTGGAATTCAGAGCATTTTTAATACTGAGCGGCAGATTCATTGACTTATAAAGAGTACCA
>QKJV01000013.1 GCA_003249165.1 Desulfobulbaceae bacterium
TCCGACGAGGAGCTGATACGAATAAGCAAGGAGGGAGTCCTTGCCCTGACCCTGGAAGAAATGAAACTCATCTGTGACTATCTCGCCAGACCAGACATCATTGCCCAGCGTCAGGCGCATGGCCTGAGCCGGAAGATCACCGACGTGGAGCTGGAAGCACTTGCGCAGACCTGGTCCGAACACTGCAAACATAAAATATTTTCCGGCAATATTGCTTATAAAGATAGTGAAACCGGCGAGACAAAAGCGGTAAACAATCTTTTTGACACCTATATTCGTCAGCCCACTAAAGACATTCGGGCCAGGTTGGGGGACGACGATTGGTGTCTTTCCGTTTTCAAGGACAATGCCGGTGTCATCAAATTTGACGACAACTGGGATGTGGTTTTCAAAGTGGAAACCCATAATAGTCCGTCAGCTCTTGATCCATACGGCGGTGCACTCACCGGCATCGTCGGCGTCAACCGCGACCCCTTTGGTACCGGCATGGGGGCAAAGCTCATCTGTAATACCAACATGTTCTGCTTTGCCACACCCTTTTACGATAAACCGATTCCCGCTCGCCTGCTGCACCCGAAACGCATCCTTGAAGGAGTGCGCGAGGGAGTCGAACACGGCGGCAACAAAAGCGGCATCCCTACGGTGAACGGCTCTTTATACTTTGATGACCGCTATGCCGGAAAACCATTGGTTTTCTGTGGTACGGTAGGCATTATGCCATCACTGATCAACGGTAAGCCGTCCCATGAAAAAAAGGCCATGCCTGGAGACGTGATCGTGATGACAGGTGGCAGGATAGGCAAGGATGGTATCCATGGTGCGACCTTTTCTTCCGAGGAACTCAATGAAAATTCACCGGCAACAGCTGTCCAGATCGGTGACCCCATCCCCATTACCCAGAAAAAAATGTTCGACTGTCTGCTCAAGGCACGGGACCGCGGTCTTTACCACTGTATAACTGATAACGGCGCTGGTGGTCTTTCTTCTTCGGTAGGTGAGATGGGTGGAGACACCAACGGTTTTGAACTGCACCTCGACAAGGCTCCCTTGAAATATGCAGGATTACAGCCTTGGGAAATCTTTCTTTCCGAGGCTCAGGAACGCATGACTCTGGCCGTTCCTCCGGAAAAACTCGATGAGTTCCTTGCGCTTTGTCTAAAAATGGATGTGGAGGCCACAGTACTCGGCACATTCCAGCAATCCGGCAAATTTCACTGCCTCTACCAGGGTAAAACCGTCGCCTATCTCGATATGGATTTCGTTCACGAAGGCTTGCCACCCATGCAGATGGTGGCCCGATGGGAGCAGAAAAAATATGCTGAACCCGCATTGCCCTCAGCCCCCGCCTTAGGTGCTGAGCTGAAAACCATACTCGGCCGGCTCAACATCTGCAGCAAGGAATATATCGTCCGGCAGTATGATCATGAGGTCCAGGGAACCAGTATCGTCAAACCACTTACCGGCGTGGCCAACGACGGACCCAGCGATGCCGCGGTTATTCGCCCGGTGTTCGATTCCTTCGCCGGACTGGTTATCTCCCATGGCATCTGCCCACGTTACTCCGATATCGATACCTACCACATGGTTGCCTGCAGTATGGACGAAGCTATCCGTAATGCACTGGCCGTCGGCGCCAGCCTCAAGTTAATGGCCGGCCTCGACAACTTCTGCTGGTGTGATCCCATCCTCTCGGAAAAAACCCCGGATGGTGACTACAAGCTGGCTCAGCTTGTTCGGGCCAATCAGGCACTCGCCCATTACGCCCGAGCCTACGGCGTTCCCTGCATTTCCGGCAAGGATAGCATGAAAAACGACTATCTGGTCGGCACAACGAAAATTTCTATTCCCCCGACCTTGCTTTTCTCGGTCGTTGCCAAAATTGACGATGTTCGTAAAGCCGTCACCATGGATGTCAAAAAGGCGGGAGATATCGTCTATGTTCTGGGAACAACTTATGCCGAACTTGGCGCGTCTGAATATGCCGTACAGCACGGCGCTTTGGGCAATGCGGTTCCCCAGGTCCGTGAAAACGATGCATTGCCCCGTTACCGAAGCCTGGAAGCGGCTATCGCCCAGGGGCTGATTGCCTCATGCCACGACTGTTCGGATGGTGGTCTTGGTGTCGCCTTGGCCGAAACCGGTTTTGCCGGCGGTCTCGGACTGGATATCGATCTGCGCCGGGTTCCCGTCCAAAACATCGACCGTAATGATGTACTTCTTTTTTCTGAATCACAAAGCCGTTTCGTCGTTACCGTGTCTCCGGAAAAAACAGAGGCCTTTGAAAAAACCATGGGGGATACAGGCTGGGCCAGAATAGGAGTGGTAATCGAGGAACCTGTGCTTATGGTAACCGGGCTTGGCGGGGAGACTGTAATGGAAGAAAAAATGGCTGACCTCAAAAAAGCCTGGCAGGAGACTCTTGCATTTTGACGGATCGCATTTTCATTAACAGCATTGAGGACGGGATGCAGGTTGATGGGGTGTTTCTCCTTAAAGAGATAAGCCGGGCTGAAACCAGGGCGGGCAAGCCATTTTTGACACTGCGTATCATGGACAAGACCGGCGAAATCACCGGCCGTATCTGGGAAGACGCGGATCGATGGGAGCAGGAATGCAACCCCGGTCAGGCTTTGGCTGTTTCCGGTCGTGCCCAAAGCTACAAGGGCAACCTGCAACTTATCATCAGTGAAGTGCACCAGCCGAGCGAAACAGAGGCCGATCTCTCCCAGTTTATTCCCGCAACCAGCTCTGACGTAGAAAAAATGGCTGCGGAATTGGAAGATTTTGCCAGAAGCGTCTCTGATTATTTTATCAGAAAGCTTCTGCTCAAATTTTTCCATGACCGGGATTTTCTGGAGAAGTTCAAAAAAACC
>QKJV01000454.1 GCA_003249165.1 Desulfobulbaceae bacterium
ATGGGGCTGCTTCCCGTAGTCGGCATGCCACTTCCTCTTTTCAGTTATGGAGGCTCATCACTGCTTACTACCATGGCGGGAATCGGCATACTCATCAGTGTCAGAATGCGACGCTACCAGGTTCCTGTCTGAAAAAACTCTTAACATCCAAACATACATATAGAGTAAAAGCAACATCCTGTTTTTTTCATTACAATCTTTTACCCTGCAAAAAAGCATGCAGTCTGTCGTTTTCCAAGATCTTTTGTTTTAAATGATTTTTGCCACTCAATTACCTATTGACAAATTCTCATAACCATGTCAAAGAGGGCCGTTTTCTTCTGTAATCAAAAACTCTCTTTTTAATCCGCGAGAAAAATATGACAAATCCTTGCCTTGATTGCGGCGCTTGCTGTGCCTTTTATCGTGCCTCTTTTTACTGGACTGAATCTGATCTGGCGAGCGAAGAGGGGGTTCCTGCGGAACTGACTGAAAAATTAAACGATTTCAGGATGGTAATGAAAGGAACCAACGGTCCAGCGCCACGCTGCATTTCCCTCATGGGCATAATCGGCAAAAAGGTATTTTGTAATATTTATGAACATAGATCTTCAGTATGCCGAGATTTCCAACCAGCCTGGCTCGATGGCATACCAAATGAACGATGTGATAAAGCCAGGGAACATTGGGGCCTGCCAGCTCTCACTCCGGAAATCTGGAACAATCCCCGCAACTTTCCTAAAGCTGCGTAATTCAAGATTATTCAACTCAATCAGGACCACTTTTATTATCCGATCACACCAGACTATAAGGGCAAACCTTACAAACAAAAGCTGTTTAATGGACTGTCCTGCATAAAACTATCTTAACGTAATAGCTTCTTAACTTTTCAACTGGTTAATATATTAAAGAGATTCACTCGTTTCATAATAAACGCTGACAAATCGACCACCAGAAACAGACTTCTTCTCACGCCTGATAATTTGTGTCAATTCAAACAACGGAAGGTAATTCTTACTGTTATTACCAACAGCAAAGAAAACCTTGCTTGCCGTCGCCTGGGCCAGAATATCCTTCTCTTGACAAAACCACAGTCCATGAATATATGAATATATGCTCATATATTTTAGACCAAGAGATGATTATGAAAACTAACAAAGCTGATCAGTGCCAATGCAGAATTATTCATAAAAATCGGGTAAACAAGGCATATGAAACAGCACTCAATGACATAGAAATTGAAAAAATTACACATTTTTTCAAAGTATTGGGGGATTCGACGCGGCTGAAAATTCTTATCGCACTTGAACATGAAGAGATGTGTGTTTGTGATTTGGCAGCATATCTTCAGATATCCGAATCTGCTGTCAGCCACCAACTGCGTACTTTGCGCCAATTGAGATTAGTGGCAAACCGCCGCCAAGGCCCCGTTCTCTACTACAGGCTAATCGATAGTCATATCAGCCAAGTAACAAACATTGCAATTGAACATATCCGCGAATGAACACATAAATTGCGGCGGCCAAAGTGATAATTAGCGATAGCAAAGCTCATATTAAATCAGGGTAGTAGCTTTATGAAAATCATATCCATTATAGACTCTGTTACATCGGCTATGTGGCATATGCTGACAGACGCATCCATTTATATACTTTTCGGGCTTCTTGTTGGCGGAATGCTGAAAATTTTTCTCTCACCGGCATATATTGCACAACATCTCGGGAAAGGCAGATTCAGATCGGTAATCAAAGCGGCTCTCCTTGGCATACCGATCCCCTTATGCTCCTGCGGGGTTTTACCTGCTGCAGCAACTCTGAAAAAAGAGGGGGCCAACAATGGTGCTATAACAGCCTTTCTTATTGCTACACCGGAATCCGGAGTCGACTCAATAGCGATAAGTTATGCGCTCCTTGACCCGATTATGACTATTGCCCGCCCTGTAGCCGCGTTTATCTCGGCACTGGTCGCGGGGTTTACGGAGAATTATATAAATTATGAACCTGCACGCGAAGAAATCCGGTACTCGTCGATCAAAAACCAGATAATAGTGCCGCATCAAGAAAAGAAATCACTCCTGCATCAGCTGCTTGCCGGACTGCATTATGCCAAGAATGAAATATGGGGTGACCTTGCAGGTTGGTTTTTCCTCGGGTTATGTGCAGCATCCTTAATCACAACCTTTATACCTAGAGAGCAGATCGGCATTTATCTGGGAGGGGGATTGACTTCGATGCTGCTTATGCTTCTTGTAGGTATTCCTCTCTATATCTGCGCCACCGCCTCTACCCCTGTAGCCGCCGCCTTGATCCTCAAGGGCGTCAGCCCGGGTACGGCTCTTGTCTTTCTCCTGGTTGGCCCAGCAACGAATATTACCTCCCTTGCCGTACTGGTCAGGCTGCTTGGCAAACGAGCAACAGCACTTTACCTCATCTCACTTTCAACGGTGAGCGTGCTCTGCGGCCTTCTGCTCGATTTGGTTTATTTGAAGGCCGGGATTTCAGCTACGGCGGAGATAAGCCAGGCAGCGGATGCATTTCCTATAGAAGTGCGAACTGCTGGTGCAGTAATTATTCTTCTTTTATCCCTCAAGCCACTGCACATGGGCATCAGACAACTCTTGTCCCGAAGTAAAAGTACGCCCTGTAACTGTGGAGGTTGCTGCAAGCAACCCACTCTATCATCTACTTCTCCCCAAAAAATAAGTGCCGAGAAAAAGACAGAACCATTAAACAAAAAAGCACACCCACCAGAGTGAGGGTGTGCTTTTTTGTGACAAATAAAAGAGTTTATTCTTTGATTGTCACTGAAATTACTGCAACAACGCGACGATTTTGCTGGCGGCCTTCACTCGTCTTGTTTGTAGCAACAGGACGGGAATAGCCATAACCTTTTGTCGTCAGACGGGCTGGATCAATAGCGAACTTGCCGACAATATATTTTTTAACACTATCGGCTCTTCTCAGAGAGAGACCCTCGTTATAGGCTTCGGACCCGTAGTTGTCGGTATGTCCTTCAAGAACAGCTGTTGTTTTTGGATGTTGTTTCATGAAAGCGGCGAATTCATCGAGTTCATCCTCCGCGCGGGGACGAATGGTGTCTTTATCAAAATCAAACAGAACTTTGAGATCCATCGTGATTGTTTTCTCAGCCACAGGAGGAGGGGCAACAGGTTTAACAGCCTCTTTCTCAAAGAAAACCTGCTCCACAAAATCGGCCATTCCCTGGCTTGTCGAAACTGCCGCTGCTGTTGTTGCAAAGCCACATTTTCCGGCTGCAGCGATATCTTCCATCACTTTTTGACCAACCGGGCTGTCACCAACCAATACGGTATAAATGCACACTCTGTCGCCGTACGCATTTTTCAAAGCCTCAGCGGCTTCTACCGGGGATTGGTTATAGGTATCCATGCCGTCACTGATGACGATAACAGCGATTTGACCTTTGCTGTCTTTCAGATCATCAACACTTTTCAGTAACGGTTTTGCCAGAGGAGTCATACCACTGACATCAACACTTTTGACGGCAGCGGCAAGGTCTTCGGCAACATAGTCGGACATGCCATAAATCAGATTGCTGTCTTCCATATTAGCCCCAAGAGAAGGACCAAAGACATGCAAGCCCGCCTTCATTTTGAGAGGCGGCAATGTATCATTCATATTCAGGACAACATTTTTAGCTTCTACAATTTTCTGGTTGCAGTTTTCTCTGTCATACATGGATGATGAAGCATCCAGAATGATTAAGGCATTGTCTACCTTCTGTTTGTAACCGGTCCCAAGTTTTCCGGATAGATCAACTGCCTTAAAAGAAGTATCCGTTGTCATTGGCGCACACCCCGCAAGAAACCCGATCAGAACAAAAATCCATAGTGATTTCAAAATGTTCATCTGCTTAACTCCTCCTCATGTTTTGGTTATTAATGGCCTTCTATCCTAAAATATTATTTGCTCTTTGCTCACTGATTCTCATCAGTGAAAATGCATATCCAATGCGACTGTGGAATCTCGTTACCCTCCTCCTCAAAATCACTTTTACTGTTTGTATTGTAAAAAAAGATGCGCAATATTCATTGGCTATCACCTGGATCTGCTATTAAAAACTTAACTGCCCCCCACGCTGCGGGAGTTTATCATTTTTTACAACCGCCAAAATCTCAGGGGAAACAAATGATGACTGAATGCTGCGCTCCTTTAAAATTGAAACTGTCGTTAGGCCATATGCAATATCCAGGATGTACGACAGGTAATATTCGGATTACGTTTTTCAGCGTTTGAATGGAGAGACGACATGCCTGGTTTGCTTCATTGGGATACCCCTCATACTTGAAAACAAAATGATCGACTACACAGAGCCGGGCAGCAATACACAGTAACCATTTCACCATGTGTATAGCAAATGAATAAACCCGGCATAAAACTGTCGAAAAAAAAATAGTCGACATTGACAAAGCTCTTTAGGCCGTCTGTTTTGATAATATTTTTGATTTAAACTTCAATGTATAATGGTGAGAAAAAGGAGTCAAGAAAAATGAAAAAAAACGAAAAAATCTCCGCAATATTTCTTAATGATCACAACACATTAAACGAAAGAATAACGTCTGTAAAAGATTTCTGCTTCTGCACATCACTTTAATAATTTGCAGTTTGACCGAAAACAAATCATCACTCAATAATTTTCTCGCCAAACAAGGGGAGGTAATGACCATATCCCTCTTGCACCAGTCGATCGACTGGTACAAACCGTAATGCAGCAGAATTTATACAGTAACGCTTTCCTGTTGGAGGGGGACCGTCATCAAACACATGACCAAGATGGGAGTCCGCATGACGGCTACGCACTTCTTTACGATGAGAAAAGAAACTGAAATCATCACGAAGGACAATATTATCAGCCTCTAAAGGAGCGTAAAAGCTCGGCCATCCCGTACCTGAATCGTATTTGTTGAGAGAACTGAAAAGTGGTTCGCCGGAAACAATATCAACGTAGATTCCCCGCTTTTTATTATCCCAGTATTCATTACGAAAAGCGGGCTCAGTCCCCTCTTCCTGCGTTACCTTATACTGCAGAGGAGTAAGCCGTGTCTTTAGATCATTTTTATCAATCGTTTTTGATTGCCATGCTTCTTGCGCCATAAGAACACCTGTGATAAAAAATGATAAGAAAAAAATGAAGGAGATAACCAGAGTGTGTCGAGTCATATGCATCCTCCCTTCCCTGCTTTTGCCGCTTGGGTTTTTACGTGAAAAGAGTTATGTTCTTAATAATATATTAAGAGCAGGTTAATGTCTGAAATGTTCAGACAGAAGGTAAAAATTATGGAACAAAGTAATGACAGCCACAGTAAAACCATAGGGTATATTCTCTGGATCTTCGGTTTCACCGGTTCTCATCGTTTTTACTATGGGAAACCCGTTTCGGGCACCATTTATTTCTGCACTTTCGGATTACTCGGCATAGGCTGGCTCATCGATTTTTTTCTCATTCCTGCTATGGACCGAGAGGCGGACCTCCGTTTTAAACAAGGCAAAATAGATTACTCAGTTGCCTGGATTCTGCTAACCTTTCTTGGCCTTTTAGGTATCCACCGAATGTATATGGGAAAATGGATTACCGGTTTAATTTATCTGGTCAGCGGTGGCCTGTTAGGAGTCGGTTACATTTATGACTTCTGGACTCTCAACACACAGGTGACCATCATCAACAACAGACACGAAATACCCACCTAATTCCTTTATTTTCACATAATTCCCTATTCATGAATCAACAGAAACAGGCAGCGAACCATATCTATTACGGCTGGTTTGTGGTAGCCGCAGGTACGCTCTGTATATTCGCCGGTCTTGGTTTCGGCCGCTTTGCTCTCGGTATGCTGCTGCCATCAATGGGAGGATCGCTCGGGCTTTCCTTTTCTCAGATGGGTCTTATCAGTACAGCGAACTTTATCGGCTATTTGATTGCGGTACTGCTTTGCGGCAAACTCTCGGCCCGTTTTGGAGCCAGAATTCTTATTGCCATGTCCCTATTGCTTGTAGGGATGTCCATGCTCTGTATCAGTGCAAGTTCAAAACTTTTTATCATCATCTTCTTTTACACTCTGACCGGGATGGGAAGTGGTATGTCCAATGTCTCCATGATGGCTCTTGTCTCTGCCTGGTTCACAAGCAGTTCACGCGGCAAAGCGGCTGGATTTATCGTCATCGGCAGCGGGTTTGCCATTATTATTTCAGGAAGGCTGGTCCCCTGGCTAAACAGCAGCGGAAGTGAGGGCTGGCGCACGAGCTGGCTGGTTCTCGGGACAATCGTCATTCTGGTTTCGATCGTCTGCTATCTGATTTTACGCAATAAGCCACAAGATATCGGTCTTCGCCCCGCCGGAGTCATTCTCAATTCCGCGACAGCATCCAATCAAGCCTTTAACCAGAAACCGGCCCGTTCTGGCCTTATTTATCATTGTGCAGTGATTTATTTCCTTTTCGGCTTTACCTATGTAATCTATGTTACCTTTATTGTAACCGTTATGGTGCAGGAGCGTGGTTTTTCTGAAGCCGTTGCGGGCAACTTCTGGGCCTGGGTCGGCTTTCTCAGTCTTTTTTCGGGACCGGTCTTCGGAGTCATGTCTGATAAATTCGGACGTAAAATTGCATTAATATCTGTTTTCAGTATTCAATCCATAGCCTACCTGCTCATTGCCGTCAACCTCCCCGGCCCCTTCCTGTATCTTTCCATCGGCTTTTACGGTATTGTTGCCTGGAGTATTCCTTCCATTATGGCCGCATTGATCGCAGATTATGTCGGTCCGCACCGGACTTTCTCTGTTTTCGGGTTCATTACCTTCATATTCGGTCTCGGTCAGATTGCCGGACCCTATCTGGCTGGAGTACTTGCTGAAATTACAGGGAGTTTTTCCGGCAGTTTTTATCTCGCTTCATGCATGGCTGTAATAGCCGTCATCCTCTCCTCACTCTTACCTGCAGAAAAGCACAGAATTCTCCCAAAAGCCGCTACCACAGTCAAAAGTTAGAGCGGCACAATAAAATGCACAAAATCATTTTCTTTTAAATTATAGCATGGTATAAACAGCTCCACATTATAGGCTGTGTTGTTTCGTTCTTAAGAGAACCAAAACCGTACAAAACCTCCATTTAGAGGCATGCGGCTTTTTTGCTCAGGCATTTTTCACGGCAGACTTCCACAACTCTTGCCCCTGGTAAAAAATTTGTTTCGTCCCCAAATCGGGGATTCTCTGGCAACGGGAACTTCAGTTTACTTCAAGCAGAAGTCTTTCCCGCACCCGTAATTTTCCGAAAATTCCCAGCCAAACAATTCATAAATCATCTGTACAGTGAAAGGTAGCATTGTTTTTACGGCGCTGTAATAGATATCTCGCTTCAGAGAATCACACATTAGTAACTAAGGAAAATATGACAACATTTACAGAATTGGGTGTCCAGGCTGAAATCCTGAGAAGTGTTAATGAATTGGGCTTTGTTGCGCCTACACAGATACAGAAACAGGTTATCCCTATTGTATTAAACCAGCGGACAGACCTTCTCGGTCTGGCTCAGACGGGCACAGGTAAAACCGCCGCATTCGGTATCCCTCTTATTCAATTAACCGATATTCATTACCGTCGTCCACAGGCGCTTATTCTCTGTCCGACCAGGGAATTGTGTGTTCAGGTCGCCGGTGATCTTAAAGCGCTTTCCCGTTGTATATCCGGCCTGAATATTGTCCCGGTTTACGGCGGTGCCAGCATAGAAAATCAGATCCGCGAACTGCGAGGTGGTGCTCAGATTGTCGTCGCCACACCTGGGCGGCTGAATGATCTTATTCGACGCGGTGCTGTCGATATCTCTGCGATAAGACGCGTTGTGCTGGACGAAGCAGACGAAATGCTGCAGATGGGGTTTCAGGATGAGCTAAATAGCATTTTGGCCAACACACCCGCTGCAAAAAATACTCTGCTTTTCTCCGCAACCATGCCTGAAGGAGTTGCGGAAATTGCGCGCAGTTATATGGACGATCCTGTTAAAATCACCATAGGGCAACAAAATGCAGGTGCAGAGAACATCCGCCATATCTA
>QKJV01000037.1 GCA_003249165.1 Desulfobulbaceae bacterium
GGGCCACCGATGCGGCGCGGGCGGCTGCGGACCTGGTGCTCACGGCTCCCGGACTCTCCGTCATCATCAATGCCATTGAAGAGGCCCGGCGGATCTTCGAACGGATGAACAGCTATGCCATCTACCGCATCAGCGAAACCATCCGGATCATGTTCTTCGTGGTCATGACCATGGTGTTCTTCGATTTTTACCCGATCACCGCGGTGATGATCATCCTGCTCGCTTTTTTGAACGATGTGCCGATCATGACCATCGCCTATGACCAGACCCCCACCGACCCGCGGCCGGTCCGCTGGAACATGGGCCAGGTGCTCACCGTTGCCACCGTCATGGGGATTACGGGGGTGGTCGGTAGTTTCGGCATGCTCCTGCTGGCCAGGGAGTGGCTCCAACTGGGCGTGGCCCAGATCCAGACCTATGTCTTCCTCAAGATGGCCGTGGCCGGCCACCTGATTCTCTTTGTGGCGAGGAGCAAGGACTATTTCTGGAAGCGTCCTCTGCCCGCTCCGGTGATGATCTGGTCCGCCGTCATCACCAAGGTTATCGGGACCCTGATAGCGGCCTACGGCTTTGGGGTGATGGCACCCATCACCTGGCCGGAAATCGCTCTTGTCTGGGGATACTCCATTGTTTCCGCGGTTGTCACCGATGTCATCAAGGTCCATGTTTATCGTGGACTCGTTCAACTGGGACTGCATCACCTCGGTTTTCTGCAGCGGATCAAGCAGCCTCTTCATCTTCATGGCCGCTGATAAGGATGAAACGCGTGTGAGGGACAGGCAGGCAAACACTGAGGTTCGATTTTTTATTCTTGACAGCGAGGAATAATGTCTAAAAATAAAGTTTGATTCTGTGACATTGGCTAACATCCTGGCTGCAAATGATGAAACTTGATCTCTGCCGGCCTGTCGCCCAGTAAGTCAAGTCGTCGTTTGAAACTATGAGTGAAGAAACAAATAAAAGAGAAACATTTCAATTATCTGGCCAAAATAAAGCAGATCTTGAGGAATATAGAATTTTAGGTGACCGTATTTGTAATTTCTATATGGGAGCTGATCCAAAAAAAATTACACCAGAAGTTCTTGATCAAATTTAAGAGTTTTGGGCCAATGATAAGAGAACTAAAAAACCGTCCAATGACGAGATAACTTATGGAAGCAAGCATTAACAAGAGCAATTCTGAATTATGGCAAAAAACAATATGAAAAGAAGATAAACGAGCCCAAAAAAGCTGAATTGCTGAGATAGAAAGCTGGATCGAGGGCAACTGGAAATTTTCAAAAATGAAACTATCCCGGCAAGGCGGGTTACCGCAAAAATGGCTTTTTCTGCAGACTCGTAAGGCTTCAAAGGAGGGATACATATATGCCTACAATTCGAAAAATCCGGAAAGTACTCAAGAGCAAGCCAACGATTGAAGGTGCTGGCGTGCATCTTAAAAGGGCATTTGGATTCAGTGAGGTGAACATGTTCGATCCTTTTCTGCTCCTTGATGATTTTCGTTCTGATAATCCAGCCCACTACGTAAAAGGTTTTCCTTGGCATCCTCATCGTGGGATCGAAACAATAACCTATGTTCTGGACGGAGACGTAGAACACGCTGACAGTCTTGGAAACAAAGGAATTATCAGCTCGGGAGATGTGCAGTGGATGACCGCCGGAAGTGGCATCATCCACCAGGAAATGCCAAAAGGTGATGTAAACGGAAGGATGTATGGATTTCAGCTCTGGGCCAATCTGCCGTCCCGGGAAAAGATGATGGACCCGCGGTATCGAGACGTAACAAAAGAACAAATACCTGAAGTCAAGCTCCCCAATGGTACAACCATCAAGATCATTTCCGGTGAGGTATCCGGCATTAAAGGTCCGGTACAGGGTATTGTAATTGATCCCGAGTATATCGATATCACAGTTCCTGCAAATTCAGAATTCAGACACCCCACGAAACAGGGCCATACGGTGTTCGCTTACATAATCGACGGGCAGGGATATTTCTGCAAAGAGAAAAACCCTTTCACCTATGAAGTGGAAGGGATAAACTACTTTGACATTCAACGCGATCCATTTGTTGAAAACGAAACGATTGTTCTCTTCGAAGACGGTGACGAGATAATGGTTTTTACCGGGGAGCATAAAGTGAGATTCCTCCTGATTTCCGGTAAACCTATTGGTGAACCGGTCGCCTGGTATGGTCCCATTGTTATGAACACACAAGAAGAATTGCGAATCGCTTTCGAGGAGTACAATCAGGGAACTTTTATCAAATACAAAGGGTGAATTTAATCAACCCCTAACGCATGATTTTTTCGGCGTGTTTCCCTCGCGCTGAGCTGCGCTTGGTTTTTGGCTCGCCAACCTGCAATGATTTGCACACATCCCGTGCCTAAAAACGGTGGACCAACAGCAGGGCCCGTTTGATTCCCTTATATGTGTTTTCCCTGCCATTCTGGAGCCTTATATGCGCTGAATTATCCTTAAAAAGGCTGTCATACAGTCGTTGAATCGTATAAACTGATATTTAAGACATTATTAAACCGTAAACCGTTTTCAAGTGGAGGTAATAAAGATGATACCTGTAAATGGAGATTTTATTCTTTCTGTTGCCCCACGGTTCTCAGGTGCAAAAGCCGAAGCGCAATTACATATCGTTGGTGATCTATCGGCTGTTTTCGCTCCAACACTTGACAGTTATGATATCAACACGCAATTGCGCATTGCGCATTTTATGGGGCAGGTAACCCATGAATGCGCGGGTTTTCGTACTACAGAAGAATTTGCCTCCGGGGCAGCCTATGAAGGGCGGGAGGATCTTGGCAATAGTAACCCTGGTGATGGCAAGCGTTACAAAGGACGTGGTCTTATTCAGTTAACCGGAAGAGCCAATTATCGAAAAATTGGCGCATTACTTGACTTGCCGTTAGAGAATCAACCAGAACTTGCTGCAGAACCTGTTAATTCGCTGAAGATTGCTTGTGAATACTGGAAAAGTCGAAACATAAACAGTGCAGCGGACAGAGATGACTTAGTAAAGGCAACCAGGCTTGTTAATGGGGGCCTTAATGGTCTGGAAGATCGGCGTAATTACCTCCAAAAAGCAAAGATTGCGCTTGCAAGAATAGAAGGCATCAGAGTGGCTCTTAATGAAGGAGGTAATACGATTGTCCTCCATCGCGGCTCATTCGGCGATGCAGTTAGAGAATTACAGGAATTGCTGACGGCCAAAGGCTATGGTATCGCGATCGACAGCGATTTTGGTCCTGCAACTGAGCTTGCGGTAAAGATGTTTCAGAAAAGTAACGGTCTTACCGAAGATGGAATCGTCGGTCAATATACCTGGAAATTGCTGCGGGTCTAATTGTCTTATTTAACTAGAGAATTTCTGATTATATATAAAGGATTTCGCTTGATCATCTGAAGTCGTTTGACGTAATCCCGTAACGACGCATGATGCGTTGAAACGCCTGCCGTTCAAGCCCGCATTCTCTGGCTGCGGCTGTGACATTCCCGCCATGGGTGGAGAGAAGCCTGGTAAGATAATTAATGGAAAACTCGCGTATTATCTCGGCTTTGGCATCATTATAAGAAAGTTTGCACAGGCTCTCCATCCGGTCTTCGACTGAGCAGGATGTTTCCTGTTTTTGTTCAGCCTGGCAAAAATCCGCGACCCTCAGGATATTTGCCGGAGCAAGCAGTACTGCACGTTTGACCGTATGTTCCAGTTCCCTGACATTGCCGGGCCATTCCTGACGGCAGAGCATCTGCAGCGCCTCGGGTTCGATCATAAGATCCGGCCGGTTGTGCTCACTCTTGTATCGCTCGAGAAAGTGGTGGACGAGAAGAGGAATGTCTTCGCGCATGTCGCGCAAGCTCGGCATTGTCACGGTTACCACATTCAGACGGTAAAAAAGATCGGCTCGAAATTCCCCCGCAACAATCTTTGCCTCAAGATCCTGATTGGTTGAGGCAACTACCCGTACGTCAATCTTCATGGTGTTGTTCTGCCCCAGCGGCTGGATTTCTTTTTCCTGCAACACCCGCAGAAGTTTGGTCTGAATAGCAACAGGGATATCGGCGACTTCATCAAGCAGAATGGTTGACTTATCCGCGGCGAGAAAGAGTCCCTTTTTGTCGTGGGTTGCCCCGGTAAAGGCGCCTCGACAGTATCCAAAAAGTTCACTCTCGAGTATCTGCTCCGGCAGGGCGGGGCAGTTAACTGTGATCATCCTGTGCTGTTTCCTGTTACTCAGATCATGCAGGGCCCTGGCTGCCAGTTCCTTACCGGTACCGCTCTCCCCGCGAATGAGGACGGTGGCATCGCTGTCGGCAATACGGGCGATCAGGTCAAAGGTTTTCCGCAGAGCAGGTGATTGGCCGACAAAACTGTGGGGCAGGGCGAGATCGTCCAATTGCTCCTGCAGGCGATAGTTGTCGCGCAGAAGGCGGGTCCGCTCAAGACAGTGGCGGACAACTCTGATGATATGGTCCTTGTCAAAGGGTTTTTGCAAAAAGTCGTAAGCTCCGTCCTTCAATGCCTGGACAGCCATCTCTATCGTGCCGTACCCTGTCATGATGATCACGGAGATGGTCGAATCAAGCTCCATGATTTTTTTCAGTAGAAGCAGGCCATCAAGATCGGGCATTTTAATGTCGGTTACCACGACATCCGGTTTATGTTTTTCTAATTCTTTGAGTGCATTACGCCCTGAAGTGGCAAGAATGGTATCACAGTTACACTGACGGGACAGAACAAGTTTGAGCATGTGTAACATGTCCGGTTCGTCATCAACAAGCATGACGAGCTGTTTATCGTCGGGAACTGGAAGTGATTCGGATTTATTCATTGTCTGTCGCTTAATGAACTCAGGTAGTTGAAGTATGTCTGGATGAACCGTCCGGAAATTGTGTCAGCGAAGGAAACACGGAAGAGTGATCGCCCGGGAAACGTGCCGGAAAGGGCAAGAAAAACCGACCGTGAAAGCGAGGCAAGCGCCTCGGTAGTCTGTTCGATGTGTTTTTCTGGATAATCGTACAAGCCATACAGCCTGCAGCTAATGGGACGGAACTCCGCCAGTCGGCAACCGTCTGAAATCAGAAGGGGACATGGCATGTTTTCCAACCGGTAGGCATCCTCCAGTTCTCTGCTTGAGGTAATACGTACCGTCTGGGCCAGACGGCGTATGACGCGGGAATTGCCGCTCGCTTTTTCAATGATATTTCCCCTTTCTTCGCTGGTCAATGTCTTGTTCATTTTGTTGTTGAGATAGATCGCCTCAATCAACTGCATTTCAAAATAACGATGGCATCCTGTTGTCCTGTCAATGCCGCAACGGAGTAGCCTAGTTGCGGACAGGGTGGCTATCTGCTCTTCAGTTGTCTGAATTACTGCCTCATATTCGCTGAAAAAGGAACTCAAGTCAACAATATGACGGTTTTCCAGTTGGGGTTCCCTGATTGTCAGTTTGCCGGATGATTTACCGTACTTTTTAAGAAAGCGCCATTGGGAATAGTTAGCGGGTGTTGCCTTGGTATGCTGCAGAATTTTGTCCGCCATTTTCATTCCCAGTCCCCGCCGCAGAAGATATGCGGTTACAAAAGTGCCAGTCCTGCCAATACCGTGGCGGCAGTGAACCAGAATTTTTTTGCCGAGATAGATTGCCTCATCGAGCCAATGCAGACCTTTTTCCATTTCAGCCATATCAGGCGCACTTTCGTCGGCAATAGGCAGATAGTAAACCTCAAAACCGGATTCCTGCTCTATTTCATGGAGATCGCAGAATTCTCCACACAGATTGACAATAGCATCGATACCCTGTGCCTTGATATCATCAAGCTCAGCATACGACATTGGGGCATGGCCTACCGCCAGATTATGGGTTATCCAGGTGACTTGGTACTCCGACATAAAAATTAATCCGAAAAATTATATTTGCCGTTCATAAATTCAGTGACCATGCGGCGCACCATTTCCTCATCCTTAATTACCATGTCCATCAACGTGGTAGAAGCTAGAAGCCGCCCCAGCGTGTCAAGCGTTTCGATAATAATAGGAGCCTTTGAGCGGGTTAGCTGGCCGTCAAGCAAGTCTGCCCGTGTCCGGACTGCAAAGCCGAGACGTTTAAGTATTTCGGCCACAAAATCCAGGCGGAGGGCGATTCCGGTGGGTTCACCACCACCTCCGGCAAAACGAAGTTTAATATAATTGTCTTCCTCGTTGTACCCGCACAGGCAATCCACTATAACAAAATGATAGCCGAAACGCATATTCAGATTGAGATAATCCCGGGAAACAATGGCGTAACTGGCAAAAAGCGGATCATCACTGGCAACGATACCACCCCCCATGGTTGTCTCGGTGAAACTTCTCCAATCGAAATGGTCATGATGCCGCCATTTGATACCCGGATGCGTCAATCCTTGCAGCAGTGCACTGAGGGGGAGGGAATGTGGTACTGTCCTGTCTGTGTCAGCGTCCATGTCAAGAACGTAAATCTGGAGAGGCAAGTCAGTTTTCAGAAGAGTTGATGCGGACTTACGCGGAAACATCCCCGATGTCTGGGAAAACATGAATTGTAACCCTTTTTCATGTGCATAACGGATAATATCATGCAGAGATCGACAATTATCCGGAGTAAATGACGGGGAGGCTGGATTTACAAGCCGTAAGGGAAAAATAAACTGTGCCGCCCGGCTAAAGGCATCCTGGACCGGAGTACTTTCCTTGGCAATGTGGCGTGGTGGATAAATTCTCAGCATTTCCTCAATGCGGCCGGCAAAAACCCGACCGAGATCGGCGCAGACAGTCACCTCTTTCCCCTTGCGAAGCAATGTTGTCGCATTGCCGGCGCCAACCAGCAGAGGAACACCTGCTTCACGGGCGACCGAGGAAAAATGATCGGCGGGGCTACCCCTATCAGCCACTACGGCACGTACTTTGTCTAAAACAAGGGCATAAGAGGGTGGAGTGTCTCGTGTGACGAGAATTGCTTCGGCAGGCACTTCACTTATTTGCTCCTCATCATTTACGATATACACCTTTCCATGGGCGGAGCCCCAGGATGCGGTTTCCGCACCGTCAATTAAGACGGAAAAACCGCTTGTATCAATATCTGCTTTAACGCCTGGTTTATTTTTTTGGAGAATCGGACGTGCCTGTAACAGATAAAGATCGTTTTTTTTGTCAAGACTCCATTCAATTTCAATCGGCTGTTCAAGGAGGTTTTCTATCTTTCTGACCCAGTCAGCAAGTTGAAGCGCGTATTTGTTTGCCAGAACCTGGACAGGTTTTTGCTGAGTTTGATCAGATTGCATTGTCTCTTCCTGGTTTGGCGTGAAAAGGGAGACAAGGGGTTTCTGTTGGATGGTAATGCTGTCATCACTTCTTCCGACAAGGATGGTTGTCGGCGTACATCGGCCTCCGACAAGAGCGTCACCGAGACCCTGGGTGTAGTGAATGACGATTTTATCATCTGTTGCATCCGTTAAATTGCCTGAAGTTGCTACTCCACTGAACTGCGGGGTTATCATTTCCTGCACGAGCACGGCCATGGGAGTCTCCTCTTCCAATAAACCTGCATTAATGCGGTAGTGTATTGCATTTGACGCATATTTGCCGGTCAGAACTCTGCGATAGGCGGCCAAAATTCTGTCTGCCTGGACCTGCAAAACGGATTCATACTGACCTGCGAAGGAGAAAACAGAATCTTCGCTTACAGCGCTGCTTCTGACGGCAAAGGTGGTTTTTTGTTCGGTACCACCGGGCAATGTGGAAGCGGCATTAACAATTTGCCCGGACAAACGGCCTGGAATTTCAGCCTTTTCAATCAATGTCATCAGCTTTTCCGAAGCAGTAAATAACGATTTGTCAGATTTAATATCAACGGTACCGAGTATTTCGTTTATTTTATTAGGAAGATTGTTTGATTTCAGAAAATAACCGTATGCGGCAGTTGAAATAATAAACCCTCTCGGCATGGGAAGGTTGAGGTGGCGTTTTACCTGGGACAGATGTAACCCTTTCCCGCCGGTGAGCAAATC
>QKJV01000098.1 GCA_003249165.1 Desulfobulbaceae bacterium
CTCCTGAAAATCAAGCCCTCCGTTTGAAGAGTACATACCCGGCACATTCTCCAGCACCGCGAACTTGGGGTATTCGTTATCTGTGGCGGCGAGCATCTCTTTAATGATTCTGATTACTTGAAAGAACAGCCCTGACCGCTCGCCGTGCAGCCCAGCACGCTTGCCCGCCACCGAGAGGTCTTGGCAGCAAAAACCGCCCGTGATGATGTCCACGGGTGGCACTTTAGAGCCGTCTATTATATTGATGTCGCCATAGTGTTGTACACTCGGCAACCGTTTGGTCGTGACCCTTATCGGGAACGGCTCAACTTCCGATGCCCAGAGCGGTTCGATGCCGGTTAAAATAGCTCCGAGCGGAAAACCGCCAGAGCCGTCGAATAGGGAGCCGAGAGTCAGTTTGGTCATATCAACGCCACCTCCTTCACGAGGTCGGCGTAGGCTATGGTCTTGCCGTCACGTTCGCAGGTGATATCCTCACCACCGTTCTGTTTGAACTCAGCATAGCGACGGAGTATAACACTCGCATATTTCTCGTCAAGTTCAAGCATGAAGCAGGTTCGGTCAATCTGCTCGCAGGCAATGAGCGTAGAACCGCTCCCGCCGAAAGTGTCCAGTACGATTGCGTTCGCCTGACTGCTATTGGAAATCGGGTAAGCAAGCAAATCAAGCGGCTTGCTCGTGGGGTGGTCGGCGTTTTTTTTCGGTTTGTCGAAGTTCCAGATGGTTGTTTGCTTACGGTCTGAGTACCATTTGTGCTTGGCGGTGTCCTTAAAGGCATACAGCACCGGCTCGTGCATTTGCTGGTAATCGCCGCGCCCAAGCACGAGAGCGTTCTTCACCCAAATGCAAGTGGTGGAATAATGAAACCCCGCATCCACGCAGGCGCGGAAGAAGTTTACCTTTTCCGAATCTGAGTGGAAGCAGTAAAAAGCCCCGCCGTCAGCGAGGTTCTCATAAAAGCATTTGAACGCTGAGAGCAGGAATGTGTAAAACTGCTCGGCTTTCATGCTGTCGTTCTTAATTTTCAGCCCACTCGCTGACTCGAAGCTGACATTGTAGGGCGGGTCGGTCAGAACGAGGTTTGCCTTGCGTCCGTCCATTAACTTCTTGACGGTATCCGCATCGGTCGCATCGCCGCAGATGAGCTTGTGCCGCCCAAGCGTCCACACGTCGCCGGGCAAAACAAAAGCCGCCTGTTCAAGGGCGGCCGTGAGGTCAAAATCGTCGTCTTGCACATCCCCGCCGGAATCGGCAAACAGCTTCTCAATTTCAGCGATGTCAAAACCCGTAATTTCGAGGTCGAAGCCGAGTTCCTTCAAATCCGCAAATTCCAGCGCTAAGAGTTCTTCATCCCATCCTGCGTTAAGCGCCAGACGGTTGTCGGCGAGGATGTAGGCTTTCTTCTGCGCTTCGGTCAAATGTTCCACGAACACGCAGGGAACTTCGCTCAGCCCTTCGGCTTTGGCGGCAAGCACCCGCCCGTGACCCGCGATGATGTTGTAGTCCTTATCGCAGATAATCGGATTGACAAATCCGAACTCACGAAGAGAAGAGCGAAGCTGTAAAATCTGCTCCTTGCTGTGGGTGCGGGCATTCCTCGCGTATGGAATCAGGCGGTCGATGTCCACCTTTTCAAATCTTTCTGTGGTCTGCATTGGTTAAAACCCCCTGTTCGTGAGCAGTTCGAGGAAGGCGTTTTTCTCCTCGCCCTGTGTATTGCTGTGTCGGTTGATAATCTGCATGATGAGATTGAAATCGCCCTGCATCGCCTTGTAGTAACCCGCGCCCGCCGTCACGTAGGGCGAGAGCTTCAGGTCTTTGGTCATGCGTCCGATTTTGCGGTTCATGCACTCGCAGGCAAGGAAGCCCTGCCGGTTCAGCACGTAGTCCGTAATTGTCTGCGGAGCGACGAAGCCCTCACAGCCGCGAGCGGCGATATATTCTTCAATTTCGGCTCGCAGCACATCCGCAGACGGCACTTCTTTTTCACATTCCTTCATCGCCATGGAGAAGTAGTCCGCCATGACGTTTTTGGAATAAACCTTTTTAGGTGCCGGGATAGGAGTCGCATTCGACTTCGCTTTGCCTTCCAGTTTCTTGTCGTTTATATTTTTCCGAGGGCGTCCTGCCCCCGGACGATAGCCGCCGCTGGGCATTGTCATCACCTCGTTTTGATATTTGATTTTTTGATTTTTGATTTTTGAAAAATTCACACGGCAGGCCGAGCGCGCTGCCCTGCCTGAAAGTGGCAGAGATTCATACCGCCCCTCGGTTTTTCAAAATATCAAAAGTAGTCGCCTTGCTGACCGTGCAGTCTGCTGTGGCACTCGGAGCAGAGAGCTTGCAGGTTCGACCAGTCGTTCGTGCCGCCGTCCGTCAGCTTGCGCTTGTGGTGGACGAGTTCGGCGGGCGTCAGCTTCCCGTCGGCTTTGCATATCTCGCAGAGAGGGTTCGCCGACAGGAACGCCGCGCGTATCCTGTTCCACGACCGACCGTAGCGCTTGTTGGCTTCGGGGTCGCGGTCGAAATGGTTGTAGCGTTTGGCTTCCACCTTTTGGTGTTCCTCACAGTACCTACCCGTTGTCAGCTTGGCGCAGCCGGGGTAGGCGCAGGGCTTCTTTGCTTTGTATGGCATGTTGCACCTCCTGTTCTGCGCATAAGAAAAGCCCCGTGGGATTTCTCCCGCGAGGCTCGCGTGTGCATTCAATTCTGCCATTATAGTTATAACACAGAAGCCTCGTGGCTTTCTATGACATTTAGTGACATCCTCATTGGTGGCGCCGGATTAAATCCACTTCCTCTAAAGCCCTGCCGTGCAGGCGGTGGATATGGCGTAAGTCATAATGGAGAGCCACGGCGATTTCTTCCCACGTCTCAAAGCAGAGGTAGCGCATCTCCAGAATGGTTTGGAGTTCGGTGCGCTCCACGCACTTGATAATGGTGACCACTTCACGTTTCAGGTCAATGAGTGTTTTAAGATCGGCGTTAATTTCCGATTCCAAGTCCAAAGCCTTAGCGATGAAGTCCTCCATGCGGTGGAAGTTAGGGCTTTGGCTTCTCGGCATATCAGACAGCGTGGCGGATGCTTTCGTCGCCAGTTCACGCAAAGATTTCACCTGCTCCAGTTTAGAATTTATTCGTTGGTCTATTCGGTAAGCTTGGGAGAGATACTCCTTCGCCGTCAGTTTTTCTGTATCCATTGGCTACCTCCGATTTTGGTGAAGAATTTCCCTCGGATTGGCAGCTTTTGACTCCGTTGATTGTCACAGATTTGCTTTTACCGCGTCGATTAAGGCGGTCTGCGTCCTGTCCTTTTCGGATAGGGCTTTTATAACACGCTCGTCGATGGTATCTTTGGCGGTGATATGATGGATGACTACCGTTTCGGACTGCTGACCCTGCCGCCATAAGCGGGCATTGGTCTGTTGGTAGAGTTCTAAACTCCACGTCAACCCGAACCATATAATTGTATTGCCTCCACTTTGAAGGTTTAGCCCGTGACCAGCAGAAGCAGGGTGGATGAGGGCGACTGCCAACTCGCCACGATTCCATCGGGCAATTGATTCCGATGTATCCATCTTGGAAAATGGGATGTGGCGGGATTTCAGCCTTAAAGAAATCCGCTCTAAATCGTGCTTAAACCAGTAGGCTACCATGACAGGTTTGCCGTTGGCGGCTTCGATTAAGTCCTCCAAAGCATCCAGCTTGCGGTCATGGATGTGGTGGACATCACCGCCGTCGCCATAGACCGCACCGTTCGCCATTTGGCACAGCTTGTTGGAGAGAGCGGCAGCGTTAGCTGCAGTAATTTCGCCATCTGCAAGCTGAAGCACCAATTCCCGCTTCATCTCGTCATACCGTTCCCGCTCATCGTCCGACATCCGTACGGGGTACTCGGCGGTGACCAATTCCGGCATTTTCAAGTGATCGGTTGATTTCATACTGATGGTGATGTCGGCAATTTTGTCGTATATTCGCTTCTCGGCGGAAGGCTGTGGCTTATAGCTGAAAATGACCTGACCGTTACGCTTATCGGGTACAAAGTAGTCCGTGCGGTACTGTCCAATAAACTTTCCGAGCCGCTGACCCATATCAAGAAGCCGAAACTCAGCCCATAAATCCATCAAGCCGTTGCTGCTGGGCGTTCCCGTCAGCCCAATGATGCGTTTTACCTTGGGGCGGGCTTTCATCAGCGACCGGAATCGCTTTGACTGGTGGGACTTGAAACTGGACAACTCATCGACCACCACGGTGTCGAATTCGAAGGGCATATCGCTTTCCTCAATCAGCCATTGCACATTCTCGCGGTTTATAATGTAAATATCGGCTTGTTTCCAAAGCGCCGCTTTGCGCTCCGCTTCCGTACCGACCGCAACGGAGAATTGCAGGTTGGAGAGGTGTTCCCATTTCCGCAGTTCCTCCGGCCAAGTATCTCGGGCGACGCGGAGCGGTGCGATGACAAGAATGCGGTGTGCTTCAAAGCTGTCAAACAATAAGTTAAATAAAGCAGTCAAAGTAATCGCCGTCTTGCCAAGTCCCATGTCGAGTAGGAGGCAGGAGATGGGGTTCGATTCAATAAAATCCGTGGCATATTCCTGATAATTATGTGGCTGATATTTCACGAATCACACCTCCAATCTGCTCTGCATCGTCCAGTACAAAAACCTTGTAGCCCATCTGCCGTAACATCCCGTGTCTTGCTTCCTGTAATGGGCGGGGCTTTTCGCCTTGCCGCTTCACTTCCACAAAACCGCACTTCCCATCGGGGAGGAGCACAAGGCGGTCGGGCATTCCATCGAAGCCGGGGCTTATAAACTTGGGTGAGATACCCCCCATTGCCTTGACTGCCTCCGTGAGTTTGCGTTCCAATGTTTTCTCTCGCATATAGACCTCCGTTTTTCTTATTGCCCATCTTGCCGATTCTGCCTATAATTCCTACGCGGGCATATTGCGTATGCTCATTGCTCTTATTACTTATAAAATAAGATTTAATAGGGATAACATCGGCAATATGGGCAATGGCTGTGGTGAAACCGTTGTATATTCGGCGCTTGCGACATTGCCGATTAAGGTTGCCCAAGCCCCGACAAGCAATCATGGGCAAAGATTCTGTCTTCATTTATCCCTCACAAACACACGCTGGACGCCGTACATTGGGACAGCTTTTTTGCCTGTCTTGTTGCCTTCGTACTTCGCCCAACCGCCTATTTGGCCCAAGATGCCCTCGATCTCGTAGGAGTCTGCTTTCTTTATGGATTCACGGGACTTCCCGAAGCACTCGCACCAAATCTCCATCACGCAGACTTGACTCCGGCGCACAGCGCCTTTTGCCCTCGTGGGGTCGTCGGGCGAGCGGAGGTATTCGAGCCTGCGGTAAATGTCCATTGTGTCCCAGTTGTCCGGGAGCAAGGCTTCAAGGTATTCCGATACCAAGCCCTCGCGGTCGTCGTTCTCCATAGCGTCACGCTGCTCGGCGAATGCCGCTAACGCGATGTCGCCTTTTAGGAACAATTCCTCGCCCTCGGAGTACCTGACAAGGGCTTCCGCCCAAATCTGGCCAGTATCCGTAAGTTCCCAAGCATGGTACTTGCCGCCGCCCGAAACCCGTACAGGCCAGAAGCGGCGATTGCCCGTGATGTCTCTTAAGAAACCGCCGTCCGAGTTGGTTGTTCCCACGATGATGCATTGACGAGGGTGGCTTTCCACGGCTCTGCCGTATGAAGGGCGGTATTTGTCGTCGGTGCGGGTGATGAACGACTTCACCGTTTCCACGTCCATTTTCTTAATGCCCGCAAGTTCTCCCAGTTCGAGTAGCCAGTAACCTTGCAGCTTCTCAGGTGCGGTCTTGTCTTTCATATCCGAAATGGAGAGACTGTCGGAGTACCATTTGCCACCGAGTCGTGAGAAGAGCGTTGACTTTCCGATACCCTGTTTGCCGTTCAGAACGAGAATGGAGTCATGTTTCGCGCCGGGGTTTAAGATTCGGGCTACCGCCGCCACAAGCGTTTTGCGAGTGACGGCTCTGGTGTAAGGCGTGTCCTCCGCGCCGAGATAGTCGATGAGCAGCGTATCCAATCGGGGAATCCTGTCCCATGGCGGCAGGCTGTTCAGGTACTCCCGAATCGGGTGGTAAGCCCTGTCGTCGGCAACCTTGGTAAGAGCCAGTTCGTAATTGCGAGCCGAGAAAGTGCCGTAGCGTTTATCCACATACGCCACAAGCTGGGCGGTGTCGGCGTCGCGCCAAGGCGGATGCGGCCGCTCCCACGGGAGGTTCTCGCCGTATATCTGGTTCGCCAGTTTATTGTGGCGGATGCCGCTGATGGCATCGTCGTTATTGAGGATAAGGAGCAGATTGCCCAGCGTGTTGCAGAGGACGCCGCTTTTTTCCCTCTGGAGCCGTGACATCCAGTCTTTACCCTCGGCAAACTCCGTCTCGGCGGCGGCGATGCGCTCCTCGGCAATCAGGGTGTTGACCTTTTCATCTTTTAGAGCAAATTCGCTCATTGCCTTGAAGCTCGCCTTATCGTCAAGGTCGGTGAACTTGTGGATTCGGACAAGATCAAAGGCGTTTAACAGCTTGCCGCAGGCGGGGTCGGTCGCGTGGTGCGAGTAAGCCCATTTGCCTTCATACAGCACGACGCCCGCGCTTGAGTCGGCGAGGATATAATCGTAACGCCCCGTCATCGCAGAAGGCTCGTAAATGTCGGGCAGGAATGCCGCGATCGCATCCTCTATCGAGTAGGAGCGGCAGAACGCACCGACCACGCCTTCTTTTCCGAGCGGGTCTTGCTGCTGGCGGATGCTGCGCTGTATCACCTCGGACTGGCGGCTCGATGTCGGCCAGAGCGAGCAGTCCCGCCAATCGGATAGCTTGACGAGGTATTCATTGGGATCGAGTTCATCGCCGTCGATTACTTTAAACACATATTCCCCGTCAGACGGCGTGGACGGCCAGTACATCAGGCGCTCCGGTTCATAGGTGGAGTCGTCGAAGAAGTCCATGCCGATTTCATCCGCAACAAGCCTTGATAGCGCGGCGTACTCATCCGGCGTAACATCGCGGGAGAGTGGGATAACCACTCGAAGCCTCGGATTTTCCGGCGTGTGGCTGTGGGTGGAGTAGATGGCGCATTTGTGTGAGAAGAGCATCTCCACGCTGTCGATAAATCCGCTGTCGGCGTGATCGGCGTCAAGGGTAATCCCTGAACGGCTCTCGACCGTGTCCTTTTTACGCCGCCCTGACTTCAGATGACCGAGGACATATCCGCCCACATCCTTTGCGGCGTCGCGGCGGTCTTTTGTGAACTTTTGATATTCGGCGACCGTTTCCGTTGTGCGACGGGTGAGCTTGAACCGGTCGCACAACTCCTCAAAGGTGGTTCTCTTATTAACCCACCTTTTTGACAGGCGGCTGTCGCCGTAAGATATTTTTAGGTCTCGCATTCTTCCGTGACCTCCTCGCATTTACCGTTGAAAAAACGGATAGGAATATTGCGTTTGCGAGCCTTGGCTATTTCCCGGCTCATCCCCTCTGTGGGAGGGCCGAAAGCCCATAACTCGTCGCATTTGCCGAGCAGGACGAGGGCAAACTTAAGCCCCAGTTCCCTTTGGATATTGTCGTCATCATCCATAAACTGCGGATAATGCAGGTGCGGAGCAAGAGGAATATACCCCTTGCTGACCGCTAACTTGCAATAGCCCCGTGCCCGGTTGATATTTCGTTCCGTATCGCCTGCGAACGGCGACGCGATATAGACAAGCGGGAGATACGGTTTTCTTTCCTTTTCGTCCCGTTCCACAATTGAAAGTGCTTCATACGCGGTGGGGTCGGGATAGCCCTCATGGTTGTATCTGTCCATCGCCGTCCTCCTCCAAAAGCCCTTGTTCGACGAGCATGCGAAGCCATTCGATCTCTTCGCCCAGACGTATGTTTTCTGATTCATACCGCACATTTTCGGCTTCGAGAGCCGCAAGCTGTTTAGATCGCTCTGAGCTTTCATCCACGCTAATAAACAGAAGCGCGAACCAGCAAGTTAGCCCAATCCACATGCATACCCACGGAAGCGCCGACCATACCGCCTTGCCAACCTTCTTCAGAGCCGCTTTTATGGCTTGCTTCTTTTCATTCGTCATTGTCGTTTACCCCTTTCCCAAGAAACAGATTGATAAAATACTGCTGTCCTTTGCCTGTGACCTTTGTGGTTTTGCTGATGGTGACGTGACCGTCCGAGTGCGTGATGGCGGTCTCTTTGACGCGAAACAGCCCCAGCTCCATGGCGCGCTGCGTCGGGGCGTTGTAGTCCGTGCCCTGACGTTTGATGAGGTAGCCGTCCTGCCGCAGTTTCTCAAACAGGCGGTTCTGTCCGATTTCGATGCCGTTGCCCTTGAGGATTTTCGCCAGTTCGCCGATGAGGATTGTACCGTCAGAAACCGATACCGCGTCAGCAAAAATGACCTTCGGCTCATTCTTGGCGGCTTCCAGTTGGAGGTGTTCCTTGGCGGCTCGCTCTTCTTTAAGGGCTGTCAGCACCTTAATCCAAGCGTCGGGATCGTTCATCATCTCTTCCAGCTTGCTGGGAGTGACATACGCACCATGCCTGCGGATGGTTGGCAGCACCTCGTGAGTTACCCAGCGTTTGAACTTTTTGGCATCAGGTTTGTCGGAGCGGAGGATGACGCTGTAGAGACCGCTCTCGGTCACGGCGTACATTTCACGGGTCTGACCACCTGACACGAATTTGATTCGTGTCAGCTCATCACCGTCCAAACGATCCGCCACCTTGTTCGTGTCTGACAGCCCAAGCACATCACACACATCCTTGAGCACCCAGAGCGTTTCATCGCCGTGGCGTACTGTCCTTACTTCGTTCCCCTCGTAGGAGAACACGCGCAATTGATTGTCCATAGATTTGCCTCCTGAAAAATGATTTTTTCGAGAGGCTGTAAACCTCTCACCATCCACAGGACAGCGAGAGGTTACTTGGCAACCGAGCGTTTAATCTTTTTTATAAAATGGGCAATCATAACCATCGGCACGGAGTAAAAGCCCTTCAGCCCAAGGCGGTGTGCGGCTCATTTGTTCGCAGAGAACTTTGGTTGACATTCGGGAGTCGGCTTCAATGACCATTTCATCATGGACGTGCATTACGATGTCGCAGCATCTTTGCGCCTGCATTGCGTAACAGAGGATGTCACGGCTTGTGGCCTGCACGATGTTTTCCACGAATTTGGGTCCGTAACTTTCGAGCCGTTCCCATTTCTTTGTGCCGCCAATACCTTCATAGGTCACGCAGTCCGAACCAAACTGGTTAGAGCCGATGTGCGGCTTCACATAGGACAGCCGTCTGCCCGAAGGCAAGGTTATAAAGAGCATTCCGCTCTGCATGCCGAAGCGGATGCCATGGGTTTCTGTGACTGTTCTGTCCCTGACTGCTTTCAAGGCCGCTTTGTCTATGTCCCACCAGAGCCGGACGATATTCGGGTTTGATGCCCGCCACGCCGTAACGAGCGGCTGCAACTCATCTTCTGAAAGCCCCATCTCCAAAGCGCCCATCGCCTTGAGCGCGCCAACCGAGCCGCCGTAGCCGAGAGCAAGTTCCGCGATTTTGCCTTTTTGCCGGAGTGGACTGCCTTTGGTGACTTCATCAATAGGGACGTGAAACATCTGACTTGCCGACGCCTCATAAATCTTGCCGTGGGTGGCAAAAACCTCGTTGCGCCAACGCTCCCCAGCAAGCCAAGCGATGACGCGGGCTTCAATAGCTGAAAAATCAGCAACCACTAATTTCGTGCCGGGCTTCGGGATGAACGACGTGCGGATTAACTCCGACAACACTTCCGGCACGGAATCGTATAACATTTCCAAAGCGGTAAAATCGCCGCTACGCACCAAAGACCGTGCCTGCTCAAGGTCGGGCAGATGGTTCTGCGGGAGGTTTTGCATTTGTATAAGCCGCCCAGCCCATCTGCCGGTGCGGTTGGCTCCGTAAAACTGGAACATTCCACGGGCGCGCCCATCGGCGCAGACGGCATTCTCCATTGCCTGATACTTCTTGACCGAGGATTTCGCTAACTGCTGCCTAAGTGACAATGCCTTGCCGAGCGGTTCCGGGGCTGTTTTTAATAATTCCGCAACCATCTTCTTGCCGAGGGTGTCTGTTTCAAGCCCGTTGTCGGAGAGCCATTGCTTCATCTGAACCACAGAGTTCGGATTTTCGAGTTCAGTGATTTCCTTCATGAGCCGTGTGAGTTCTGCCTTGGAGCGGGAATCGGCGGCGATAGCGTTTCTGACGAGTGTCATATCAACCAAAACGCCACGGTCGTTTATTTCCTGGTCGAGGGCATACTCATCCCAAAGGTTATCCGGCACGGGGAAATTAGCGAGCCGCTCCTGTATGGACATTTCGGCTTCCACGTCACGGCGGTTATATGCAATAAACGACGCCCATTTTTCGGGAGCGTGTTCGGGGAGATTCCGTGTCCGCTGGCTGTTGGTGGCTGTGGCGGTACACGGCTTGCAGAAGTAGCGGATGAGTTCCTTGCCTTCAGTCAGCTTCTGCTTCTCCAAACCCAAGACCGCTCCCGCGCCTTCAAGGGAAAGGGGTAAGCCCATATACGCCGACCAGACCATGCTGCACCGCCACGATTCGGGATTCAGATATTTCGCCTTGCCGAGATGCTGGGACGAGAAGTGGTTGTCGGCAAAGGGGTGAAGCCTTATGCCCATACCTGATAAGAAGCGTGATAAGCAGACCCGCTCGAAGTTGGCGTTGAAAGCCCATTTCTGCACGGTGTCATCGGACAGGGCATCGAGGATATTTGCCGGAATACTCTCCCCATCGGCGAGAGAAATAACCTGAACCTTACCGCCGTCCACGGAGTAACCAAACAGCAGAATCTCAAAGTCCAGCGACTCGGCGTATTTATATACGCCGCATTTACTGAGGTCGGTGCTGCTGTAGGTTTCAATATCAATGCTAAGTGTCTTCATAAGCCCTCCATAATACGGAAGGACGGCAAGTTTCCTCACCGCCCTCCGCAGTCTGTGTAATCAGGTTAGCTGAGGAAGTCTTCATCGTCGTCGGTGGCGAAGTCGTCCTCGGCTCTGGGCTTCCCGCCGAGCGGATCGCCGTCGCGCAGCTTTTGAATGTTGTTCAGCCCGCAAGCGATACCCTTATTGCCGTTTGAGTTAAAAGCGTAAAAATTTACGCTGGCGCGGGCATAAACACCGCTATAAATCTCGGAGCGAACTGTGATGGGCTGCGGCTCCTGCTGGTTATCCACGATGCCCGGTGCTGTGCCGGAGTTGGCGTTCACGAAGTAGCTGTTCGCGTAGGCTTCGTCGTCAGGGCGTTCTGTGTCCCCGTCGCGCAGCGGGGTCTTGAGGACTGCGAGCGCAGGCACAGTCTTGCCGTTGCCTTTCAGTTTGGTCTCGCCCTCGCGGTATGCCGCCTCAATAGCAGCCTTAATCTTGGCGATGGTACGGGTGTCACTTTTCGGGATAATGAGGCTGACTGAGTATTTCGGCGTGCCGCCGTTGATGGACTTCGGTTCCCACAGATTGGCGTAGGAGAGTCTTACTTCGCCCGTGATAACCTTTGTGGGGTTAGGGGCGGGATTCAGGTCTTTGCGGTTCATTGTCTGATTAGCCATTGTCTTTTACCTCCATAAAATCGTCTTTAGCAGTATTGATTGCCGGACGTTTGTCGCCCTCCGGCACGAGCGTTGGCTTGCCTTGCGGCTTCTCGACCAGTCCGCCGAGTAATTCGGAGAATCGGGCTTTGCCGAGTGCCTTTTCCATTGCGGTGATGCCCATCACCTTGTGTTCGTAAGGGTCGTAACCCGCTGACTGTACCGTCTTTGCGACGGCGTCCTCGTTGGCATACCTGCGGTTGCTCTTGCCCTCGACAACCTTCCAACCGAACCACCGCTTACCGCCAAGAGCGGCTTGCAGGGCATAGTCCTTGATGTCGGAAGCCCAAGAGATAAGGGCGTCGATTTTGCCGAGGATGGATTCAATTTCATCGTCCTCCAACAGGGGCGGGCGGTTGAATTCCAGTTTTGCGAGTTCCATATTCCGTTCGGCGCGTTTTCTGCATTCGTACTTCGCCTTGCAGAACTGGCACCAGTCGCCGCAGTTGTACTCGCCGCCGCCTGAGTAGGCGATTTCGGCGGTGGGTTTTAAGACTTCCTCCGCCCACTGGTACAGACTTTCTTTGAAAACCGTGTGAGTGCTGACGTTGTCACGACGGGGCTGATAGATGGTCATTGAGACCACATCGATGTCATAGATGCCGTCGAATAACTCCAGCGCGCCCAAGGCATACAGCTTCATTTGTGGGTTGTCGACTGCGTCGACGAGTACCCCTTGCCCGTGCTTGTAGTCAACTATGTGGAGCGTGCCGTCCGCAATAATCACGCAGTCGCCGGTACCGAAGCCGCCCTCCACATATTTGGAGAAGTCGAGCCGCTGCTCTATAAGAACCACGGGATCGGCGCAGGTCTGCTTTGCCGTCTCCACCAGTTCAAGGATATAGGCGGCATAACCTGTGGCACATTCGTCCATCTCCTCTGAGTAGCGGGTCAGGATTGAGGACGGGTCTTTCGCCTTAATGCCGAGCGCTGTTTTCAGCTTATACTCGCCAAGGGTATGGGCTTCTGTGCCTTCAACGGCATAGTCGCTGCCTTTATCCTCGTACTGCTCGCAGAGCCTTGCCGATGGAGGGCAATTTAACCACCTATGGCTTGAGGAAGCTGAGAGGAGAGCGTGTTTACCCATCTTCGCCCTCCCCAAGCCCGATGGTGGCGGCTTCCCCAAGCAGGGTCTCAAACTCCGCAGGGTTAATCTCCGAAAGCTTTGTCGCACCGTGCTTTAGGAGCAGTTCCCGCACATCGGCGGTGTGGCCGCTTCGGGATTTTTCTGCGAGAACTGCCCGCACCTGCTCCAGCGTGACAGGCTTTGTCTTTGCCTTGGCCTCGGATTTTGCAGATGGCGTCGACACTTTTGCCTCAGTGTCCGCATTACCGTTTCCGCTGAATAATGCCGTCAAGCTGTCAGCCACCGCAGTCAGCGACTGTGCGGCATTTCGCAACTCACCGATGCAGAGGTCGAGTTCACTCATCTTGCTCATCTTGGTTTCCTCCTTCCCCGGTTGTCTCGTCCCGCTTTTGAAGCGCGAGCAGCTTCTTGGCGAGGCGCTTGGACACGATGCTTATCGCCGTCAGGATACCTGCGAGTTCTTCGTTAAGGTCGTCGTCGCGCAAGTCTGTGTCCGTGTTTTTTGCCTTTGTTTCCATTGGTCTACCTCCGTTTCTGAGGGAGGTTTGCTCCCCTCACCATCCACAGGACAGCAAGGGGAGGTTTGGCAACCGGGGATTGGGCGTTTTTTTATTTCACACCCATAATGCTGCGCAGTTTTTCAATGACCTTCTGTTTGCGTTTGCCTACCGCTTGATGCGAGATGCCGACTTCGGAGGCGTAGTCCCGTTCGGTGCGGTCGTTATAAAAGAGCGCACTGATGAGCGATCTTTCGTCCGGGTCTAAATCATCAAGGGCATCCACAAGCTGTTCGAGAAGCAGCTTGTCCGCCACCAGTTCTGCCAAATCCACTGAATCGGCGACTTCGTAGCCTTCATCATTGAACTTGTCGAGGGAGAGGATGCTGCCCTCACGGGACTTTTCGCAGGTGCGGCAGTCCTTGGTGCAGCGGAAGCCGTTCTCATCACGGCATCTTTTAGCGCGTTCCTTGCGCTTGTGTTCCGCCCAGAGTGGGCGTTTGTAGGCTCTGTAAACTTCTTCCGTGACGGGGATTTGCTCGCTGTCAATTTCGATAAAGCATTGATTTTCCATGTTCGACTCCTTAGAAATTTAGATTTTTGTTGCTCTCATGAGCAGTGAGAGCGGGTTAGTACGACCACCAAAAAGGCGGCCGGGCGAGAGTGTACATTGGCACGGCGTGCCTCCTTGGGGTGGGGGAAACAAAAAAACGACCGCGAGAACAGCCCCTTTGGGACTGTCCGCACGGTCGTCTAAGCAATCTGGCGGTGAACTTTTTGATTTTTAGCTCAGCAGGCTATCCTGTGATGGAATCACGATGGCTTCAGGCGGGCTATCTCCCGCTTTATACCTCAATGTACATCCTTCTTTTGGGAGAGGGGTCTGCCGGATGTTTTTGCCGTCAATTGTAGTAATTGTGTAGGTACAGACATCCAATGTGCCGTACAGTTTGCCTTTCGGCGTTCGGATTTCTTTCGTCATAAACAACTTCCTTTCTATAAAAACAGCCGGATGCATCACGATTAACTCGTAACACATCCGGCCATTTGGTCACTCACATTCGGTGCCGTTGCTCGGTATGGTTTTAAACTGCGTTCTTTTTGGGTGAAGAGTTCGAATTTCGCTCTATAGATACGATGTTGCGGCAGTGAATACATTTGATTTTTATAGTCGTGCGCCCCTGCCATTCGAGGTCAAAAATTCGTTTTTTGCAGTTAGGACATTTGACCGTCTCTTGCATATTTACCTCCTTTCACGCAAAATAGCAAATTAGCTAATATGCGAAGTTATTAGCTAAAAAAATACAGTCTCCTTTGTTGTTATTCGCGCAAATAATAGCCTCGCTCGCCGAGACGAATTTCTACGGACTGCTTAGAGACCTGAAAGAAGTTCGCTAAGCTGTTAACGACTGCACGATGCAGATACCACCCCCCGCAAGTGCCAGCTTTATGCGAATGCTCCTCAATATATCGAGTTGTCATTTCATCAAACTGTTCAGGCGGCATAAGGATGCGCGGAGCGATGCCTCTTGCCTGCCACTCCATCCAGTCCTCGTCAGACCAGTTCGCCTTGTTGGATTCATTATATGCCGCAAAATCACTTCGAATTTTTACCGTCGTTTTAGGGTCGACTACAGAAATTGCAATATGATAGTCGCGATGTTTATGCCAATGAAAAGCTTCGTGAGCGATTGTGTTGTTCTTACACCCCTCGTTGCGATTGGCGATGGTATCAGGGTCGATAATCATCGTTCCATACCGTGCTTTTACCATTTTGTACGAACCATCGTCTTTGTCATAAATCTCGGTCAGACCGCTTGTAAAACACATTTGACCGAGAACACTAAAATCCTCGGTTAGCCGTTTCTCGACAACGCGCAATCCCATGCGATGGCGGGCAACATACAGGATTGGCACCGCCATTGGGCGTATCAAAGCTTCCGGATAATACTTTTTCAGAAACTCCAAAGCTTCTTTATCAAATTCATCCCGACAGATGTGCGGAGCATTTGACGCAAGTAGCACAGACATATAATCCCTCCCAAACCTATGGTTGTTTATCTTCCTTACTGATGTCGTCAAGTACCTTTTTCCAAAAGTCGTCGCCAAGATTTTTCTCATTTGCACGGCGCAGAGCCTTTCGGACGTGGGGTAATTGTGTGGACATCAAATATTCGGGCAAATCAGGAGCCGCGGTATCCCTTTCTCGCCCCGCAAGGTCGAGCATCTCTTCTTTTTCATCGGGCGTAAGTTGTAAAACAACTGCAATTTTTTCGAGAATCTGCATTTCTGGCGGGTTTCGCCTGCCTTTGACGATATCCGATAGGTACGACGCCGTCATGCCCATTGCATCGGCAATGTCCTTTAGTTTGATATCTTCGCCACCGATGCCACGACCTTTTCTCTTGTTGTCGATATATGCGCCAAATTCTCCTGCCATAGCCTTTCTCCTTTCCGCTTACGGCATCGTTGCCGTACAGCATATCAGCAAATTCGCTGATATGCGTATTATATCATGTGCTGAAAAAGATGTCAAGTCATATTTTGATTGTACTCAATTGTAAAGTAAAAATCTATACCCACTAAAAATACAACAGTAAAAACACCTTTAAAAACAAACTTTCAGATATATCGCATTTCACTTTACAAAAATATATTTATTCATGGGAAGAAAGACAATTTGGCTTTCTTCCCATATTAACAACAAAGCAGAAAACAGATGGCATGTCAAGGGCGACGAAGTCGTATATTTACCCTTGATATGTCATTTGTTTTCTGCTACAAGACTTTCGAAAATTTGGTATAATAGTTTTTGAAGCAGTAAGCACTGCTTCACCACAAGCGGTGCTTACTTTTGTGCTACAAGGTATTCCGTAAGAAAGGAATAATACCATGTCTAATTATACCACATTTGATGAAAGAATGGAAATTGAAAATATGTTAGCCAAGAATTTTTCGTTTGGAGAAATGGCACGCTGGCTTAACAAAGACCGTTCTACAATTTCCAGAGAGGTCAAAAATCACTCTCTTACAGAGAAAACAGGTTATTCATCAATATCATTTAATTGTTGTAAAAATCGTTTAGATTGCGTAAAAATGCACGTCTGTAATATATGCAGCAGACAATCTGCTAAGAATTGCCGTACTTGTAGCAAGTGCAATGATAACTGCTCAGATTTTGAGGAAGAAGTTTGTATTACAAGATTAAAACCGCCCTATGTTTGTAATGGTTGCGATGAAAAAAGCCGCTGTACTCTTGTTAAAACTATGTATCGAGCCACTGATGCTCACAAATTGGCAAAGAGTAAAATATCACAGTCCAGGCGTGGAATATTGACCACAGAACAAGAACTTAACCGACTAAATGAGCTTGTAACACCATTAATCTTGCAAGGTAACTCGCTGCATCAAATCTATGTAAACAATATCGATAGCTTAATGTGTAGTGAGAAAACCTTGTACAATTACATAGATAACTGTTTCTTTGACGCTCGCAATATTGATTTACCTCGTAAAGTGCGTTATCGTCCACGCAAAAAGAAACAAGAATTTAAGGTGGATAGAGGCTGTTATGTTAATCGCACATACGAATTGTATCAAAAGTATTTAGAAAATCACCCAAGCCAAAATCCAGTGCAAATGGATACTGTAATAGGCTCTATTGGTGGCAAAACCTTGCTAACTATACATTTCCCTAACACCAACTTTATGCTTGCGTTCTTGCGTAATAACAATACTTCACAGTCGGTAATCGATGTTTTTGATTATTTGTACTCTAAACTTGGCAGAAAGCTGTTTGAAAAGGCATTTCCTGTTATTTTAACCGATAGAGGCTCTGAATTTTCAAATCCATCAGCAATAGAAAGAGATACCAGTGGTATTCACAGAACGAATGTATATTTCTGCGACCCTAATGCACCGTTTCAAAAAGGTGCAATTGAGGTTAATCACGAGCTAATTCGTAGAATACTGCCAAAAGGCACTTCTTTTGACAACTTAACGCAATCACAGATTGATTTAATGATGTGCCATATCAATTCTTACAGAAGAAAAAAGCTTGGTAACAAATCTCCATTTGAAGCTTTTGAGTTCTACTACGGCACTGAACTTTTCGATAAATTAGGCTACAACCCTATACCTGCCAACAGCGTTATGTTGACGCCAAAACTATTTAAAAGATAACTAAAAACAACGACGTGGGATACCTAATATTGTGGTGATTTAGGGGTAGATGTTTGGATTACAAAAAACTTTGCAATTTAGTCTATCTCTGTTTCAGTGCGTTGTTTTTTAATTTCCATAGGACAAAAAAGAAGTGCAAGTGTTGCGTTTTACTTGCTAATCGTGCGTTTCGTTTACAAAACTTGCATTTCACTTACAAATCGTGCATTTGAGATTACAAACTTGCATCTCATTTACAAATGTTGCGTTTCACTTTTCAAATGCGACATTTCGTTTTACAATTCAGCATATTTTGATTGTACAACGTAGTAATTCAAAATATAATTCAATAGATAGCAACTAAAATTCATGACTTCTCAGCATTTACTCTTGCAATAATTTGTCGAAAGGGTTATAATAAACAATAGACTTTTACACACTATGAAACCTGAAGGCGAGGTAATCAAATGGCTATAAGTTATAAAAGGCTATGGAAACTCCTAATTGATCGTGACCTAAAAAAGAAAGACCTGCCATCTTTGGCAGGTATCAGTTCTGCATCGGTCACAAAATTAGGAAAAAATGAAAATGTAAATACAGAAATTCTTGAAAAAATATGCCGAGCGTTAGATTGTGACATCTCCGATATTATGGAGATGACTGAAGACCAATAAAGGAGCTACTTGCTATGCCATATACAGCACATCAAATAAAGTTCTTTGCCGAACAGCTTATGCTGAAACGTCCTCAGCACTCAATTGACGGGCTTGCTTCTGCTATGTCAGGAGTGAAAGTGGATTTGAACCCGCACCAAGTAGACGCCGCTTTATTTGCTCTGCAGTCGCCACTGTCAAACGGAGTGTTACTTGCGGACGAAGTTGGGCTTGGGAAAACCATAGAAGCCGGTCTTGTTCTTGCTCAATGCTGGTCGGAGCGCAAGCGGAAAATCCTCTTGATTGTCACTGCCTCGCTCCGCACACAATGGAGAGCTGAGCTGGAGGAGAAATTTTTTATTCGTTCTGAAATACTGGAATCAAAGAATTATAACAAGGCGAAGAAAGAGAACCCGTCTTGCAACCCGTTTTTAGCGCAGGACGCAGTGGTGATTTGTTCATATAACTTTGCATCGACAAAGATGCAGGATGTTCGGTCGGTAGATTGGGACTTAGTTATTATGGATGAGGCGCATAAGCTTCGCAACGTCTATAAGCGAAACAACGTGATGGGCAACAATCTGAAAATTGCTCTCCGTGGGCGGAAAAAACTGCTCCTCACGGCGACACCATTACAAAACAATTTGATGGAACTGTACGGCCTTGTCAGCATTATTGACGAGCAAGTTTTTGGCGACCCTGATATTTTTCGTGAAGTATATGTCAACGTGAGTAATATAGAGAGCCGCAACAGGAACCTAAAAGTACGCTTACAGAATTTTTGTAAAAGAACCCTACGCCGACAAGTGGCAGAATATGTGCCATATACCAATCGAACGGCTATTTTACAGGAATATACACCAAGCCACGATGAGGAGCAACTGTACTCAGACGTATCTGATTATTTACAACGGGAACGACTTCACGCTTTTCCGCAAGGACAACGTCAACTCCTGATGTTAGTGGCGCGAAAATTGCTTGCATCATCTTCAATGGCAATTCACGGCACTCTGTCCACCATTATTGACCGCCTGAACCTAAAACTAAGTGATTATCAAGCCCAGTTGAAACTGACAGACCTTGATGATTACGATGGCATTGAGGAGTTAATTGACGAGGAATCGAACGGTGCCGATAACGGTGCTGTGGATGAAATGGCGGCAGATTACGAAGGTATAAGGGCGGAAATTGAGGAACTGAAACAATACGCCGCTCTTGCCGAAAGAATTACAACCAACGCCAAGGGAGACAATCTTCTGACCGCTCTTAATCGCGGATTTGAAATGAATGAACGCCTTGGTGGTGCAAGAAAAGCAGTAATATTTACTGAATCAAAGCGGACGCAGCAGTACCTTATGAATCTGCTTTCCCAAAATGGTTATGATGGACAGATTGTTTTTCTGGACGGATCAAATAACGACCCAGTATCTACTCGCGTTTATAAGGAATGGCGCGAGCGGCACGAAGACGACGGCAAAATTTCAGGCTCAACAGCAGCGGATAAAAAGTCGGCGATTGTTGAGGAATTCCGCGACCGCGCTTCAATTCTCATCGGAACAGAAGCTGCTGCCGAGGGAATCAACCTGCAATTTTGCAATATTGTTGTCAACTATGACTTACCGTGGAATCCTCAGCGCATAGAGCAGCGTATTGGCCGTTGCCACCGTTATGGGCAAAAGAATGATGTTATTGTCATCAACTTTTTAAATCGCGCCAACGCCGCCGATGAGAGGGTTTTTGAATTACTATCTCAGAAGTTTAGGCTGTTTGATGGTGTGTTCGGTTCGTCGGATGAAGTGCTTGGAGCCATTGAGGATGGCGTGGATTTTGAAAAGCGTATCCTTGATATTTACCAGTCTTGTCGTGAATCGGATGCAATCAGGGCGGCGTTTGATGCTCTGCAGGAGGAGCTATCCGAACAGATAAGTGAAAACATTACTAAGGCGCGGCAGTCTATATTGGAAAATTTCGATGAGGATGTTTTCAAACATCTGAAAGACTGTCACGAGGGGACAAAAGCAGAACTCGACAAGTTTTCCCGGTGGCTTTGTAACTTCTTTACTATGTGGGGAGCGGAACGGGTTGAGCCTCTCGACCAATGGCGCTTTGCTTACATAGAAAATGGCGAGCGTAAGACTTATAACCTCCGTTGGAAAGACGCAGAAGCACTACATGATGAGTTTTTGCGCCGGGATGGTGAACTTTGCACCAAGTGGATTGCTGAAGCAATGAATACAAATGCGCCTCCCGTTGCCATACGGTTTAATCATTCAGACTTGCCACAGAAAGACCATATCAGCTTTTTGGACAGCCATCCTACTCTGAATAACGGCATCATCTCAATCGACAAGCTGACGCATAGGGGTATTGACAATGAGGAGCATCTGATTGTATCTGTTGTCACCAACGATGGTACACTCATTGATGGCGATGATGCAGGCAATATAATTGACCGTATTATGGAGCTACCGGCCGATATCGTCGGCGAGTGTTCGCCCGAATCGGAAACTCTTATCAGGCGGCGGCAGGAAGGTATTCAACGGCAAAAGGATGATATCGCCGAACGCAACAAGATGTATTTCTTGGAGCAGGTCGAAAAACTGGACGCTTTCAGTGAAGATTTAAAAGAAGGATTACAAAAGCAACTGAAAGCCCTGAAAAAGGAAATAGCAGAAAAACGTAAGGATTTTCGAACTTCAAAGGATATCTGCTCTCTTGATGAAATGTTGGAGAAACGATCGGCGATTACCGCCTTAGAAGATAAGCGCAAAAAAATGGAGCGGGAAATAAGCCTCGAAGAAGATAGGATTACCCTTGAGAATGAGGCTTTACAGGAAGATATCCGCACCCGTTTAAACGGCGAAATCGAAACCGAAACGATAATGACTTTCTCGTTCGAGATAGTATAGGAGGATTTTATATATGCAGAAACTTGAGCTCACGTGGATTGGTAAGGGCGATGAGCCCGCTGTCGAACCACGTATACTGCTTCACGATGCTTCAAAGGATTACGGCGACCCCGCCGCTGATAATATGCTGATCCACGGTGATAACCTGCTCGCGCTGAAAGCCTTGGAGCAGGAATTCGCCGGGCAGGTGAAGTGCATCTATATTGATCCTCCATATAACACGGGCAGCGCTTTTGAACATTACAACGACAACTTAGAACACTCCACCTGGCTATCGCTAATGGTTCCGCGCCTGCGTATCCTGCGTAATTTGTTGAGTGATGACGGTAGTATTTGGATTAGCATTGATGACGAAGAACGCGATTATCTCAAAGTGGTCTGCGATGAAATATTTGGCCGCAATTGCTTCGTGAGTGCAGTGTGTTGGCGCAATTCTGATAATAGTAACAATAATGCTTTAACATTTTCGATTGACCACAATTATATTTTAGTTTATGGTCGGAATCCCGGATGGAGGCCGAAGTTTCTTAATGATCCGAGTAAACGAACGCACTTTAAGAATCCCAACAATGACCCGCGGGGCCCATGGTTTGACGGAAATCCTGTTAATAATCCGGGATTGAGAGTAAATCTCCAGTACAACATCACCACTCCAAACGGGAAAATTATTAAGCACCCACCGAATGGCTGGCGTTGGTCATGGGAAACCATCCAAGAAAAGATGAAAACAGGTGAAATCCGATTTTCGGAGGATGAAACGCGACTAATAAGGCGAACTTATCTTAATGATATGGAAGGATTGCCACCGTCAACATTATGGACGGATTTGGATACGACAGGGCATACTCGTAAAGCAAAATATGAATTAAAAAACTTATTCCCTGAGGTTCCGGTAACCAGCCTGTTCAGTACCCCGAAGCCAGAACTGTTAATCAATTATGTTCTACAACTGGCAACTAATTCCGGCGACCTCGTTCTTGACTCGTTCCTCGGCTCAGGCACAACCGCCGCAGTTGCTCACAAGATGGGACGGCGATATATCGGTATCGAACTAGGCGAGCATTGTTATACTCACTGCCTGCCCCGCTTGCAAAAAGTAGTGGACGGCGAACAAGGCGGCATTTCTAAAGCCGTAGACTGGCAAGGCGGTGGCGGTTTCAAGTTATACGAACTTGCATCCACGCTGATTGTGACGGACAAGCACGGCCAATCTGTCATTAACGACAAGTATAATGCGCAAATGCTCGTCGCCGCAATCGCCAAACTCAATGGCTACGATTATGCGCCTGATACCGATGTGTTCTGGAAACAGGGAAAAAGTCAGGCGGGCAGCTTCATCTTCGTCACAACCGAATACCTTACGGCGGCACAGCTTGACGATATCTCCCGCGACCTGCCGGAGTATGAACGTCTGCTTATTTGCGCCCCGGCATTTGATATTGGTCTTGGCAAACGCTACGAGAACATAAATGTCCGTAAAATTCCGCAGTCGGTTCTCGATAAGTGTGAGTATGGTGCGGACAACTACAACCTGAATATTGTAAATCCCCCCGAACTGGACGAAGACGAATGGGAGGACGGAGAAGATGCTTAGAGAACCTTATTCGGCGAAATCATACTCCTATAACTCAAAATACATTGACAATCGCCTTGCCCTCCGTCCCCCTCAGAAGGAGAGCTTGGAGCGGTTCGCGCGGATTGTGGATATACTCTCCCTCTCAAAAACACCGAACTTGGATGAGGAACTCATAAAAATCCGTGAACTGTTCCCAACACTCACCAGTTTTGAGCGGGACTTTCCGTCGGTATGCTTCGCCCTTGCCACGGGCATAGGCAAAACTCGATTGATGGGCGCAATGATTGCCTATCTGCACTACGAGAAAGGTGTCAATAATTATTTTGTGATGGCCCCCAACCTCACGATTTATAAGAAGCTGAAAAACGACCTCGGTAACCCGAACAATGAAAAGTACGTGTTTCGAGGTTTAGATAAGTTCGTCAACGCGCCACGCATTATCGATGGCGACAATTACGAAGAATTCCGTCAGATGTCGCTGTTTGAAGGCGGCGTTACCATCAACGTCTTTAACATCAGCAAACTGAACTCAGAGAGCGGACGGATGCGCCGCTTGCAGGAGGTTCTTGGGCAGTCTTATTTTTCGTATTTACAATCCTTGCCCGACCTCTGCATCTTTATGGACGAAAGCCACCACTACCACGCCGACAGAGGGTTTGACACCATAAACGAGCTTCACCCAGTCCTTGGTGTGGAACTTACCGCAACACCACAAATTCAAAAAGGCGCACGGAAGATCGATTTCAATAACGTGGTGTATGAATACTCTCTTGCTCATGCGCTGAACGACGGGCTTTACGTCAAAGTCCCCGCCGTATTCACTCGCCGGGATTTTCGCCATGAAGAATATACCCCGCAACAACTTGACCGCGAAAAACTCAACGACGGCATCCGTCTGCACGAAGAAACAAAAAGCAGACTGGATGTGTACGCTCGTACCCACGGCAAGTCCATTGTTAAGCCGTTTGTGCTTGTTGTTGCCAAAGATACAACCCACTCTCGGGAAATACGCGAGTATCTCACTTCGGATGCTTTCTTTCATGGATATTACAAAGATAAGGTATTGGAAATCAACTCGGCACAGCGCGGCTCGGAAAAGGACGAGAACATAGAGCTGCTACTCTCGCTTGAGTTGACCACCAATGTAATCGAAATCGTCATTCACGTCAATATGCTCAAGGAGGGCTGGGACGTGACGAACCTCTATACCATTATCCCTCTCCGCGCTTCGGCATCCGAAACACTCACGGAACAGACCATTGGGAGAGGTTTGCGTTTGCCTTATGGTCAGAGAGCAGGAGTGGATGAGGTTGACAGACTCTCTATCGTCAGTCACGACCGTTATCAGGCGATTGTAGACCTTGCTAAAGACCCGAACTCACTTGTCCGTAAGATTTACTACATTGAGGAACAAGAACTTCCCGAAAGCGAAGACGGGCGCGAAACCGTACCTCTTCCGACAGTTTATGACGCGTTGACCTCCGGCGAGAGCTTCACACAACAGTTGGCGTTTACCCTGCGTGAAACGGCGACGGACGAATACAAAGCTGAAAAAACGCCCGACCAGACGATGCTTATCGCAAGCATTGTCCAAAGTATAACCGCTAAAACGGTGGTCGAGGTTAACAGGCAGGTTCGGAATATTAATGCCATTAATGATGAACAAACGCGCAAATGGGTGCATGGCAGTATTGTTACGCAAGCCATACAGCAACTTCCCGAATTTGGGCTAAAAGAAGAGGACTTAACAGCAGTTGTCACGAAAGCAATCGAAACTTGTGCCCAAGCCCTCACAGAAAACGTCATTCCGATACCGCAGTCAGTCGTTCAGCCCCATACCGAAGTTAAGCGTGGATTTTATGACTTCACGCTTGATACGAGCCGTATGCGTTGGCATCCGTCCGACGACACACTCCTCGGCACGGAACTCATGGAGGGCGGCGAAACCTTTACGCTGGAAACAGGAACAGTTGCATTTGCAAAGATTGATACAGTGGAAAATGAGATTGTCCGACATATTATCGTCCATGATAACGTGGACTACGCAACTTGTTCAGACCTCATCTATTCACTTATCACAGATGCCAAGCGGCACTTTTTGTCGTACTTGAATGATGAGGAAACGGAAAAAGTCATGCGCGATCGGCAGCGCACCATCGCTGAAATCATCTACGCGCAGATGAACGAGCATTTTTATAAAGAGGAAGTCAGCTATAGGGCAGCCAATATGCGCCCATTCACAAGGATTGAACCGAGTTTCGGCGGCAAGTTTAAATCGGATGAGATATATGACTTGCGGACGCCTATGGCGGCATCTGATGTGAAGTCCAAGATATTCAGCGGATTTAAAAAAGCAGGTCATACGCTGTACAAATTCGACAGTGACACGGAGCGAACTTTTGCAGTCGTGCTGGAGAACGATAATGCCGTTCTTCGTTGGTTGCGTCCCGCGCCGCGTCAGTTTAACATCTACTGGGGACAAGGCGGCGCGAGCCGTTATGAGCCAGATTTCATTGTTGAGACCGCCGAAACAATTTATATGTGCGAACCGAAAGCGAGCAACAAGATGCGAGATGCGGACGTGCTTGAAAAGCAGGAAGCCGCAGAAGAATACTGCCGCGCCGCCAGTGAATTCAACACCGAAAACGGCGGTAAACCGTGGAAGTATGTTCTTATTTCTCACGATGAAATCCGACCGCAGTCGAGTTTTACTTATCTCGCAAAACAAGCTTCGCACGAGCAGTTATCGATAGAGTAGACACTTCTAAGGAGGGAGTTGCCACATGAAATTTTTTCACTTATCCGACCTGCATCTCGGTAAGCGTGTCAACGAGTTTTCCATGCTGGAAGACCAGTGGGACATCCTGCAAAAAATTGTTGTGCTTGCCAAAGAGAATAAACCGCATGCCATCCTCATCGCAGGTGATGTCTACGATAAAGCTATGCCCATTGTAGAGGCCGTCCAACTATTGGATAGATTTCTTGTTTGGCTCAACGAACTGGGAATTGCGGTGTTTATAGTTTCCGGCAACCACGACAATGCTGAGCGTGTGGCGTTCGGCGCGGAATTGTTGAAAAACAGTAACGTGCATATTGTGCAGTCGTATAATGGCAAAATGAATCCTATAACTCTCTCCGACAGATATGGCGATATCAATATCTGGATGCTACCGTATCTCAAGCCGTCCCTGGTCCGCAAGCACTTTCCTGACAGGGATATAACTACATACTCGAACGCCGTATCCGCAGCTTTGAGCAATGCGAATCTTGACACTTCAGTAAGAAATGTGCTGATTGCCCACCAGTTTGTTACCGGGGCAGTTACAAGCGAATCTGAAGAAATCTCTGTCGGTGGTTCGGAGAATGTGGATGGCTCGGTTTTTGATGGGTTTGATTACGTTGCATTAGGGCATATTCACCGTCCACAGCAGATCGGTCGAGAAACCCTTCGATACAGCGGAACCCCGCTCAAATATTCGTTTTCGGAAGCAAGCCATACAAAATCTGTGACAGTCGTTGATATGGATGTCAAGGGCAAGATAAAAATCACTGAATTGCCGCTTGTACCGCTCCGTGATATGCGTGAAGTTCGCGGCACATACAACGAGATTATGAACCGTAACAGCTACCGGGGTACGAACACGGAGGACTATATCCATATTGTGTTGACAGATGAGCACGATGAGCCGGATGCGATGTCAAAACTGCGAAACGTCTACCCTAACCTGATGCGCTTGGAGTACGATAACAGACGAACACAGGCAGCGAGTTCTCTCGAAACGGTAGCGTCCACGGAAAAGAAAACGCCATCTCAGTTATTCGGGGAACTGTTCGAAATGCAAAACGGACAGCCGATGAGTGAAGAGCAATCAAAATATGTAACAAGCCTATTCAACGAAATCTGGGAGGAGGTGTCGAACTCATGAGACCTCTCAAACTGACCATGTCTGCCTTTGGCTGTTATGCAGACAAACAGACCGTTGATTTTCAAACGCTTGGCAATGAAGGGCTATACCTCATTACTGGTGATACTGGAGCGGGAAAAACAACCATATTCGATGCCATTACCTTCGCACTCTACGGGGAAACAAGCGGTGACAACAGGAAAGCAGAAATGCTGCGTAGCAAGTACGCACAAGAGAATGCAGAAACCTATGTTGAGCTTTCATTCCAATACCATGATAAGGTCTACCTTATCAAACGTAATCCGGCTTATGTGCGGGCAAAGCAACGTGGTGAAGGCACAACAGAGGAAAAGGCTGATGCCGAACTGCACCTACCAGACGACCGCATTGTGACGAAACTTAGAGAGGTCAACACCAAGGTCGAGGAAATACTCGGTATCAACCGTGAGCAGTTTGTCCAGATTGCGATGATAGCACAGGGTGAATTTCTGAAAGTCCTTCACGCCAGTACCGAAGACCGAATCGAGATATTCCGTAAGATTTTTTATACGGACGCCTACAAAACATTTCAAGACAGAGTTAAGAAGGACGCGAACGGACTCGTTGCAGAAATCAAAGAGCAACGGCGCGGTTACGACTTTAGCCTCGGTAATGTTCAAGTAGATGCGAACGACGAAGAAAACACGCAAAAACTCTCCGATGCCAAGTCTGGGCTCTTATTGGCGGGTGATGTCATCGAATGGCTTACACTAATTATTTCTGCCGACGATGAAGCATTCTCCGCAAATGAGAAATTGTTGGAGAAAGTGGGCGTCAAACTGGCTGAAATAAACCAGAGGGTCGGGCAAGCCGAGCAGGATAAGAAAGCGCGTGACGCTTTAAAAGCTGCGGAAGACCGTCTCCCTTCTGAAATGGCGGCTCAGAATGAAGCTGAATCCGTTTTAAACGCGGAAAAAGCTAAACAGCCTGAATACGAGTCCGTAAAAACTCAAATTTCTGAAATAGAGCGGTCGTTGACTAAATATCAGGAACTGCAAAATCTTATCGATTCGATAAAGTTAAACGAGGAAAAGTTATCTGTCGAAAAGCAAAATGCCGATAACTTACAAAAGAAACAAACCTCCGATACATCTGCGCTTAAGACCGCAAAAGAGGAACTCAAGTCTTTAGTGGATGCCGAAGTCATAGCCGAAACATTGCGTAGCCAACAAGGAAAGCTGACCACAAAGCAGAGCAGTATTGGTTCGTTAACCGCTTTGCTCGAAGGTTATAGCAGACTGCTTTCTGAACTCAAAGCGGCACAAGACGATTACACCGAAAAGTCTACAATTGCAAAGACTAAGCGGGATGGATATGAAACTCTTAACAAGGCGTATCTCGATGAGCAAGCGGGGATATTGGCAGTAGAACTGAAAGATGGACAACCCTGCCCAGTCTGCGGTTCTACCGAGCATCCTGATCCTGCGGTTTTATCTGTTAAGGCTCCTACAAAGGCGGAACTTGATAAGGCAAAGAAGGCCGCTGAGGCTGCAGAATCAGAAATGACTACTGCCAGTGGCTTGGCAAGCAACTTGAACGGGCAAAGCGGTACTAAGCGAGACGAAATCATAACCGCTGCAACGACGTTATTGGGAGAAATCTTGTTCGATAATATCCCGTCGGTTTTGGAGAGTGCGTTAACTGAGGTCAAAACAGGACTTGCGGAAGTCAATGAGAAACTCGCCGAGCAAGAGAAAAGAATAGCTCGAAAAAAGGAACTTGAAGAAGCGATACCTACTTCCGAGAGTAACCTTATTAAAGTCGGCGAGGCTCTTGGTAAGTCCAAAGAACAAGTCGCTGCACTGACCACGCAGATTGACGCCGACAGCAAAACAAGGGACAAGCAGGCAGCGGAACTCAAATTTAAGAATGAGGCAGATGCCAAAGCGGAAATCACCGCTCTCAGCACCAAAAAGAAAGGCTACGAAGATGCCCTCCAAACCGTCCAGACCGCATATGATACAGCAAAAACGAAAGTGAACGGCACAGCAACGGAGATACAAACATTGCAAGCACAGCTTGGTGATTCACAACCTTTGGATTTGGATGCACTAAAACAAGAAAAAGGCACTATTGAAAGCACACAGCGTGGATTGGGCGAAATCAACCGTGTTGTCGGCACACGAAAGTCTGTCAACCAAACTGCGTTGAACGACATTAACAAAACGGCTAAAGCCATCATGGAGCTCGAAGTTCGTTACAAGTGGTTGAAAGAAATTTCCGACACAGCAAACGGAGATATTAGCGGCAAAGAAAAAATCAAACTGGAAACCTATATCCAAGCAGCGTACTTCGACAGGATAATTGCGCGGGCAAATATTCGCCTTCTTCAGATGTCAAATAGCCAGTTCGAGTTAAAGCGGCGAGATGTAAGCGGCAAGCAGGGACAAAGCGGCTTAGACTTGAATGTCATTGACCACTACAATGGTACAGAACGCGATGCAAAAACGCTCTCAGGTGGTGAGTCGTTCATCGCCTCTCTGTCGCTTGCACTTGGTCTTTCGGATGAAATACAGAACAATGCTGGAGGCATACGTCTTGATTCGATGTTTGTTGATGAGGGCTTCGATTCATTAGATGATACGAAACTGTCACAATCAATACAGGCGTTGATGAGTATATCGCAGACCAATCGCCTTGTTGGGATAATATCACATGTTACTGGGCTTGATGAAAAAATAGGTCGCAAAATCGTCGTGATCAAAGACCGTACGGGTGGTAGCAGAGCCGAAATACTGGTGGGATAAGGAGATTTCTATGTTTTACTGGAAAGGCAAGACTGAAAACAATCTGACATTGACTGAAGAACTGCTTTCATGTGGCTCAATTAAATCAATTCAAATAGCCACAGCTTTTATCTCCGCCGAAGGTGTTGCAATTGTGCGTCAACTCCTGGAGAAGTATCAGCTTTCAAAGGAACGCATCTTGCTCTATTTATCCGAGCAATTCTCGTCCGACAAACCGGGGGATTTGCTTGAACAGTTATTTGAAATTAGCACTGTAAAGGTTTTGTTTGACCAGAGCTTTCACGCCAAGGTGTTCTTGCTTTCCGGAGTAGAAACCAAACTTATTTATGGCTCGTCGAATTTAACGGCGGGCGGTTTTACCCGAAACATGGAATTTGATTATATTGGAATACCCTCCAAAGAAGAATTAGAGAAAGTCCTTGAATTTTTCAGATATTGCGACAGGCTTTCAACTGCGGTCAGCAGTGAAGTGATAACTTACTATAAGGAACTGCAACCTGCACTTGATGAGTTAAATCAAACACAGTGGTTTCTAAAAAAACGTCTTACTGGTTTTTCTAAAAAAGAAGATCCATTTCGTGAAGATGATTATGATTTGTCAGACAGCTACTTTTCTTTTGAGGACTACGAGACATTTTTTTCACGCAACGCTCAAAGTAACGATGCCCAAATCCGCCACCGTAGATTAAGCGTTCAACAAAAAATGCTTGCTGTCCACCAAATGATATACCCTAAAATTAGAAGTCTTGGTATTGCACATCATAAACGAGAGAAAAATATCACTTCAACCGTCGAACCAAACATATATAACCACCATTCCGTGGGCTGGATTGGCGTTCGGTACGGGAAATTACCGCATGAGATTGACTGGCTTAACGCTGGACGCGAAAGTGATGACGATGCTTATGGCTTCCAAAAGCATGGTTGCTTACAATTCAGCATCAACAGTGGTGGGTTTGATATAAATCTGTTTTTAGCAGTTCGAAATGATGCGATAGACCGCATGAAACTCAGTGAGCATCAATTTAAAATGCTGTTTGAACAGCGCCCGCAGATTGAAACTGAAATGAGAAACCTTGTGGGACACGGCTTTGAATGGCGAATAGAAAATGGGGCAGAACCCTTTCGAGTTGATAACGACCCAGTCGAAAATTTCTGTGACTGGTTTAAGGTCAATGACTCGGATGGATACGAATCATATTTGATAAAATATTACGAGCCAGGCGATCCGATATTAAAAAGCAAAGAGAGCATTTCCGCTGAGGTTATTCGTGTCATGACGATGCTCCAACCACTATATGACACTATGGTATGGCGGCCGCTGAAAAAGTCGTAGGAGAAAGAATCAAATACCAACATGCGGTAAAAGTATCAACCTATTTTTGTTGGATGGAAAACCGATGGGGTGCATTGCATGCACTCTTGTCATCTGGACTGGTGTAGTGTATTGAATTGCATAGGAAACTGACGGACACTGCAGGTTCGGTGTTTGAAGATAAGGAGCAAGGTCTCACTCGAAGTGCAAGACGAAACCAATGACGGTTTCTCGCAGTAGGCTGTGCGGTCGGCGCCTGAAAACTGCCGGACGCTGCGGGTGCGTCAGAGCGGATTTGAGAAATTAAGCAATTGCAGTACAGGAGGAAAGTTCAATGGAATTCAAAAAGGAAGCCATAGGCAATAACTACTTAGCTTATTTTCCCGTAGTTGATGAGTTTCCAAGTGCAGACGAAGTAGTCTGCACTTGGAAACAAAACGTCTTTGATTATGTTGTCGAAACAGAATCGACTAAAGGTTTTCGCGCCGCGCAGTTAGGCGCAATTTTTGCGGTAAAATCCCATTGGACTATTTCCGAAGCCCCTGTAACTGTTGTTATGCCGACCGGTACAGGAAAAACAGAAACTATGTTTGCAACAATTGTGTCTGAATGCCGTAAACGCACACTTATCGTTGTTCCCAGTAATTTACTTCGCCAACAGACTGTAGAGAGATGCTTAAAGTTAGAAAGGCTGCGTGAGTTCAACGCAATAAGTGATAAATGCCTTAACCCAGTTATCGCTTGTCTCAATTCATCTCCGACGAATAAGAATGAACTAAAAAACATTATCGAGAGAAGTAATGTTATTATTTCGACAGCTTCGCTTCTAAGCGGTTTTACTGACGAATATTTTAATGTCTTGTCTGAACTCTGCGATACATTGATTGTTGACGAAGCGCATCATACTCCTGCAAAATCGTGGCATAGAACAAAGCTGAAGTTTGCTGGTAGGCTTTGCATCCAGTTTACAGCTACACCATTTCGAGATGATGGGCAAAAAATTGACGGCAAGATAATATATAACTTCCCATTGTCACTTGCCCAAAAACAAGGCTATTTCAAGCCAATTAACTTTTATCCGATTCTTGAGTTTGACTACGATAAAAAAGATTTAGCCATTGCTAATAAAGCTGTAGAAATTCTTGAAACTGATTTATCAAATGAATATCCCCATTTGCTCTTAGTTCGCGCGTCAACCAAAAAGCGAGCTGAAGAACTATATAATCTTTACTGTCAACATTTTGATAAGCACAGTCCAGTTCTTATCGTCAGTGGTCAAAAAGGAAATAAGCAGTCGATTGCCGATGCAAAAAGCGGAAAAGCAAAAATCATTGTTTGCGTAGATATGTTTGGAGAGGGCATAGACATTCCTCAATTGAAGATTTGCGCCATTCATGACAAGTATAAATCAATTCCAATAACTATCCAGTTTATCGGGCGTTTTGCACGCTCGCAAGGCAATCTTGGTAATGCTTCGGTCGTAGCTAATATTGCAGATGATGATATCGAAGATGCCTTGCAGGAATTGTATTCACAAGACGCGGATTGGAGCGAACTCCTAAAGAAAATTTCTGAAGATAAAATAAGCAAAGAGGAGCGGTTGCAAGAGTTAGTCAGAGACTTTACGGGAAAAGAAGAAATTCCTATTTCACAAATTCGACCCAAAGTCAGTATGTTTATGTATCATACTGACGACAAAAATTGGAATTGGGGGAACTGGGATTCAGTTTTCAATCCCGAACACAGTCATTGCTGTGTTAACCAAAAGGCTAAGATATTAATTATCACGGAACGCGATATAAGTTCTGTTGACTGGACAACCAGTAAAGACATAGTTGACCTTACTTGGCAATTACACATTCTATACTGGAATGAAAAGAAGAAAGTCTTTTTCATCAACACTACCGACAAAGGATTAGCTGACCGTTTTGCCTCAGCAATATTTACTTCCAAGAAACGAAAAGCAGATGAAGATTTATTCAGATGCTTATCAGGTGTCAACCGACTAAAACTTGCAACCGTAGGTCTGAAGCCTAAGAACGGAGGGCATATCAGGTATCAAATGTATGCCGGTATCGATGTAGAAGCTGGACTCACTGAAGCACAAAAAGTGAATGTGAGAAAGTCAAATCTATTCGGTGTAGGGTATGAAGACGGCAAAGATATTAGTATTGGGTGTTCTTATAAAGGTACTGTTTGGGCAAAGTGGGTAGAGACATTGGATTACTGGATTGAATGGTGTAATAAGGTGGCCGACAAAATTCTGGACAGCAGTATTAGCGTAGAGGAAATCTTAAAAGGCGCACTAATCCAAACCGTTGTCACGAGTCGACCTGACGCAGTACCATATGGAATTGACTTCCCTATCGAATTATATTTGAGCAGCTCATATTACTTAAAAGCTGGGGTCATGGATGACTATCTGATAAACTTCGATATTGCATTAACAGTAGAAGATAACTCGTCACCACTAACCTTTTCGGTGTCAAATGGTCAAATGAGCGAGGAATTTACTCTTGAAGTGTCAGATAAATATAGTGACGGTTTTATGGTGTCGCACAAAAGCGGGGATTTAATATTGGTAAGCGACAGGAAGAAGGAACGGTATTTATCGGAATATTTCTGCGAAAACCCGCCTGAAATACGGTTTTGCGACCAGTCATCGCTTGATGGAAATCTATTAACGCGAGCAAAAATTCATGATACAAAATTTAGCAATGGCAACATCACTGTGCTTAACTGGGATGGGGTTGACATAAAGAAGGAATCACAATGGCAGACTGGCATAGGTGTAAAAGCAAATGATAGTATCCAATATAAAGTGATTTCTATGCTGAAATCAACGAATAAATATGCCGTTATATTTGATGATGATGACAAGGGCGAAATCGCCGATGTTGTTGCAATAATTGAAGAGCCAACAGCAATCAGGTTTGAATTGTACCATTGCAAGTTTTCTGGCGGAGGTGAAGCAGGCTTCCGAGTTAAGGATTTGTATGAGGTTTGCGGACAAGCGGAGAAGTGTGTGAACTGGTATCCTCGCATAGACAAACTTATAGACAGGTTGATTGAGAGAGAAAGCAAACGACTGTCAAAGCCGCAAGGTACTCGCTTCGAAGTAGGTGATGGCAAGACACTTCAATCGCTCAAAAAGAAACTTAAATTTTTTAGACCTGAATTTAGTGTATACATTGTACAGCCGGGTGTTGACAGCAAAAGAATAACACAACCTATGCACGATGTACTATGTAGTGCTTCATCTTATCTTAAAGAAACATATGCCATACAGTTGCAGCTGATTTGTTCTTGATCGCTAAAATCAAAAGAACATCAGAATTTAGAAAATTCGCTGCGAAGGACAATCAGCGATAAGGGTGTCCAACTTTTAACGATTTGCATTCGGGTGGTGGATTTTATCAATATGGTAGGACATGAACCTGTACGATATAATTGACTTGTTTCCCAGAACGGATAAAAGCATAAAAGTTCAGTGGACATGTTTCCACGCACGGATAATGCCCATAAAAACCACTATCGACATATTCCCACGAACAGAAAATCAGCAAAACACATACCAGACATCAATCTGATGCTATCGTTCCACGTTGAGACGGTCGTATTGATAACAAGGGTTAACAAGCAAGTGTAGTAAGAAGCCTGTAAACAAAGGCTTTCAAAGGTTTGAGAGTGAAAAATCGAAGTGATAAAAACGTGAAAATATCTGTTCGCGGGAACAAGTCCAAAGTCATGATTTTGAACGTGACAGAGCGATTTAGATGTCGGTGCTTAGTGAGTGGTTGGGAATGGTGTGCAGCGCTACGCTGATGTCCTCGGCAAGCTGCTTTCTCTGCTTGCCTGTGATGTTGTAGGGTATTGTCATTTTCATGTAAAAATCCTCCGTTCTTTTAATCTTCTTAAAAGGCTGTCGCGTTTTGCGACTCCCTTTGCTCGATGGGCTGTACCAATGGACGCTGAACACTTCGTTCACCGTTCCGGTCAGCCCGGTTCCTTCTTTTCGGTATGTGTATATTCGCTCTGAATGCACAGAATAGCAAGTCATTTTCGAGAGATGTATCAGAAAATTAAAAGTTTTCCGCAGGACATTTTCTTATAATGTGCGAAACAGTATTGTATTTTGAGATATTTTGTGCTATTATATAGTTTAGATTATTGTGTATTAAGGCTGGAGGCGTAATATGGCTACCTCATATAACAAGCTATGGAAACTGCTCGTAGACAAGAAAATGAGCAAGGCCGACTTGCGAAAAGCCTCCGGTGTGTCTCCTAACACGATGACAAAACTGCGCCGGGACGAGCCGGTCATGCTGAGTGTGCTGGACAAGATATGTAAAACGTTGGATGCCAATTATGGGGACATCGTTGACTATGTGCCGGATGATACTTTTTAATGTTACTATGAGGAATGAAAATAAAACTTCTTACGTATCAAGCTTGTTCAAATATAAGAATTAATTGATGGGAGTGATAATTTATGGCGCAACTTGCCGAAATCATCAAGTATGAAGGAGATAATTCTACCTTCATATGGAAGCATCCTTGTGAGGACTTCAACACAACTACACAGTTGATTGTTCATGAGTCGCAGGAAGCGATATTCTTTATGAACGGTCAGGCGTTAGATTTGTTTGGAGCGGGTCGGTACACGCTCGAAACCGAAAATATCCCGCTCATCAAGAAGTTTCTCAACAAACCGACAGGCGACAAAACGCCGTTTCATTGCGAAGTCTATTTCATCAATAAGACCGAGCAGATGGCGATTCGCTGGGGAACCGACAGCAAGGTGCAGTATGTAGAACCTACATATAAATTCCCGCTTTCCATTGGTGCAAGCGGTGAAATGGCTCTTTCTGTTGACGATTCGCGAAAACTACTCGTCAGACTCGTTGGCACGGAGCGTGTTTTGGAACAACCAAAGCTGGTGGCTTTCTTCCGGGCTTTCCTGATGACGAAGGTAAAAACCTACATTGCACAAACAATGAAAGCCAGTGCTATCAATATATTTGAGATTGACGAGCATCTAGAGAGCTTCTCCACGGAAATCAGGGAACGCCTGATTAAAGACTTCTCGGATTACGGTGTTGCACTGAAACGCTTCTTCGTCACCACGATTGTGAAGCCGGACGGTGACCCTACATATGAGAAGTTCAAGGATTTGCATTACAGGCAATACGCCGATGTTGCTGAAGCCCAACTTCAACAGAGAGTAGGCATCATCGAACAGCAAACCGAAGCCCAGCGTATGGTGATTGAGGCTCAGGGAATCGCACAAAAGCGAACTACCGAAGGTTACTCCTACCAGCAAGAGCGTGGATTCGATGTTGCTGAAAAGGTTGCCGCAAACGAAGGTGCTGGGAACTTCAGCAGTGCAGGAATCGGATTAGGCATGATGGCTGGAATCGGTGGTGCGGTCGGCGGCGCAGTAAGTGGCACCTTCAATGAAGCATTCGCTTCGATTGGAACGCCGAACGCTTCCGCTCCTAATCGGTTCTGTGACGCTTGTGGTGAGGAAATCACCCCCGGCGCGGCATTCTGCGATAATTGCGGAACTCAGCTAAGTTTACCTGATGTGTGCAATAAATGCGGGTTCAAGTTCATCAAGCCCGGCAAATTCTGCCCTAAATGCGGCACAAAGAGGGAGGGATAAAGAATGTCGAAGAATAAAAAGTTAGGGTACATAGTATTAGCCATATCGTTTGTCCTTTTCAATGTTATCGCGTTCGCAGTTCCGACAGACAAGACTTCCGCATTTTGGATCGCGTATGCCTTTACAGTAATCGCTTTTTCGGCACAGATATTTATATGGAATCTGGCATTCAGCAAGGCTGGAACACTCAAAAGTAAATTCTTAGGGTTACCAATAATCCATGTTGGTATTGTTTATCTGATAATCCAGCTAGTCGCATTCGGTGTATTCTTAGCTCTTCCGTGGATTGCAAACTGGATTTCGATAATCAGTTGTGCCGTTATTCTCGGAGGTTCTGGAATTTGCTTGATAACTTCAGAGGTTGGGAGAGAAGAAATTGCACGGGTAGAAGAAAAGGTTCAGCGCAAGATTTCAGCAATCAAGGGCTTGCAAGCTGATGTTGAATTGATTGCCGAGACGCAATCAGATGCCGCCGCAAAAGAGGCTCTCGAAGCCCTCGCGGATAAACTTAAATACAGTGATCCGATGAGCGACGATTCACTGGTTCCTATTGAAGATAATATTAGCGCAAAAATAACCTCTCTGAAAACTCAGCCAACAGCCGACATTTTGAACTCGGTTAAGCAAATAGAAATGTTGCTGTTGGAACGAAATAATAAATCAAAGCTATTGAAATAGGAGGGAATAACTATGGCGGCACTTGTTTGCGATATTTGTGGAGGCAAATTGACAATGGGTTCCGGCGGCATCGCGGTTTGCGATAGCTGTGGGATGGAGCACACTAAAGAACGTATGCAGGAGAAAGTTCAAGAGATAAAAGGTACTGTCCGTATAGATAACTCTCATATGACTGACAGCTGGATGAAAATGGGTCATGCTGCGGCATCTGCGGGCAACCATAAAGAAGCATATGAATATTTCACTAAGGTAATAGAAGTTGATTCGGAAAATTGGCGTGCTATATATGAGAAAGGTAAAGCGGGTGCTTGGCAGTCTACGCTCGGCAACTTGCGAACCTCTGAAATTTACCAAGGCATTACATTGGCTCTTGAAATTATAAATCGCTCCAATTTGACAGAAGCCGAAGTTGTTGACTTAAAGAATGAGTTTGCCGTTGCTCTATTTAATATTAACAACGCCATTACAGATTTAATGGAACAAAATCTATCCGAGTTAAATGATAAATATTTTGATTCGCATTGGGATCAAATGTGGAATACAAGACAGCGTTACCTCACAAATGTAGAGCAGTTGGAAGATGCATTAAGTTTGATTAGTGACTTAGAAGATGATTTGTCAAAAGGGAATGTTATCGAATTTAAGAAGAGAATGTGTGCAGACTTAAAAAACGCCTGCGAATCAATTCAATATTGGACGGATTACTCAGAATCGTCGTTAGGCTACTTGGGCTTCTCAGCATCCGAAAAACAAATATATTTGGATAAATTTTGGAGTCTGGCAGATGATATTCGGTTAGTTGAGCCAGATTATGCCACAACGAAATACAGTCAACCGGATCCGTTTAATGCGGGATATGAATCTAACCGTGCGGATAGAATTATGCAATATTGGCAGAAGCAAGATGATGAAAGGCGATTGAAGAAAAAGAGAGAAGCACAAGAAAAACGATTCACAGAATACTGGAATGCACACCCAGAAGAAAAGGCAATGCTTGAAGCTGAAGCTCAAAGCCTTACCCAACAGATAGTCGTACTTAACACGGAAATCAACAACGTTCCCGGGAAAGCGGAAATTACGAATATACAGGGCAGAATAAGCAAACTAAAGACCGACAAGGACGCTCTGAGTATCTTCAAAGGCAAAGAGAAGAAAGCTATTCAGGAGCAAATCGATGCTGCTACTTCGGAACTTAATGGTGTGCAGTCACGCCGCAATGCCGCTATCGAGGATATAAATCGGAAAATTGCTCCTTTGGAAAAGCGCAAAGTGGCAATTGCGGAAGAGTTTACCAAAGATAGATGAATATGAGACAGCGTGTATAGATTTATATAAAAACGTACTCCGCGCTGTACTGATTTTTTTGAAAGGAGAGGTGTTTATGCAAAGGTCTCTGCTTGTCGGCAACGGACTCGACATTCAGCTTGGCGGGAATGATTTCTTGAACAAGTGGATTCTTGTTCGTCTATTAGCTGACGTAAAATCAGGAAAATACGATGAACTGTTCAGAGACAAAGAAAGCACATCTCCTTCGATATCTGGCGACGAACTTGTGGCTCTTTTCATGGAAATGCCATCACTAGCAAATAAAGCCCGTAGGTGTGGCTTTGATTCTTTAATAGATGCTGCCAAAGAGTCAGAAATTGTGGCTGCTTTAGTAGATTTTAAAGCAAAGTACACATGGGATGTAACAAGTCCGGAACAAATCGGCTTAGAAGATTGGCTGCTTTTGTTGCGCCTATTCTTGCAGGAACAAGCTGATTTGTTACCGCTATTTGGCTCTATGAAACAAGGGTTTGAACGAGTTATCCTTGATAGTATCTACTGTAATGGTATGATTCAGCAAATTCATAAAAATGCCTGTAAAAAAGCAAAAGAATTTTTTTGTGGATTCGATTCACTGTTTACACTGAACTATGATAACAATCTCGAAAAACTCTCTGGGAAGCCAGTTTATCATTTGCATGGTGATTTTGAAACGGTGGCTTTGAGCGAGAACCCTAATACTGCATATGGCTTTTTAAGAAAACAGAGGGGCGAAACCGTCTACTTCCCGCCAAATTTCCAGCATTGTAATTGTAATACGATACTCGATTACAGCGGAGATAATAAGTATAAACTTGCTGCGGCTCTTTCTTCTGCGATACCAGAATTCGAAAAGCTGAAGTCGCTATATGATAACGACGGGGGCGAATTTAATAATTCCCTGTCAGAGTTTCCTCCTGAACAGCAGGAAATCATTATGGTTGGTATGGAGCAAAATTTACCGCTTGGCTACAACTATCATTTCAATGATTTGGAGATGCTTGCGGGTGAACTGACAATTATCGGCATAGCTCCCCAGAACGATCGACATCTGTTCGAGTTGATAAATAGAAGCAATCTCAATAAGGTTTTGTTTTATCATTTATTCCCCCCGGATGACGAACCTGCTCCGGTATTGCCAATTTGCAAACCTTACGAAGTCAAGAATGTCAGTAATCTTTGGGCGGATATCAAATTGCAGAAACCGATGTATCTGAGTGCAACTGGTAAAGATTTCTACTTTAAATCAATAAATAATAGAGCGGAGACGCAAAAGTTCGTGGATGTTTTTAATGCGTTTGAGACGGCTGCAAACGCAATAAGCATTGCGGATCTCTTAGAACAGCTTAAATCCATACCTAAGGAAACAGAAAAATCGATTATTAACATGATGAAAGCTGAAATTCAAAAGGGTAAATACCACACATCACCAGAAACAGCAGAGGCACAATATAAACAGTTTCGAGGATTTGGAAGGACGCTTGTTACCTCTTCGTTAAGCCCGCAAACCCTGTATTTCTTATATATCTCTAATATTCGGAATAACAAGGCAAAAGCAACTATAAAGCGCAAAAAGAAAAAGAAATAATATTTTAGCTATTTGGGGCGGTTTTTGTACTTCCTCCGGCGAAGAGCCTGTACTGAACCATTTAAAGCAGAGTGTGGTTGTAGAAGGTATAGCAACCATAAAAAATATCCGGTAACAAAGTGAATCCTGCCAACAGCATTGCCAGAGTATTCTTGTAAATCTTTGTAGCGTGTAGTCGCATGACATCACATAAATTTAAACACCAACTAAACACCAAAGGCTTCGTTACAGTGCCGAAAAGTCCCGTAGTATGGGGATTTCTGCTGTATCGAAGTCTTTTTTCTCGTAGAAAACGGGTATGCTCTTTTCCTTAAGCTGCCGGATGTATTTCAGGCAATCCAGGGTATTGCGGGCAAACCTGCTGATGGATTTTGTAATGACCATGTCGATGCTGCCCGCCATGCACTCATCGATCATTCGGTTGAATTCTTCACGCTTCTTTGTATTTGTACCTGAGATGCCGTCATCTGCATAAATTCCTGCCAGTGTCCAATCCGGATGGCCGTTGATGTAAGCTGTGTAATGCTCAATCTGCGCATCGTAGCTGGTAGCTTGTTCATCACTGTCGGTTGAAACCCTACAGTAGGCAGCAACACGGAGTTTTGGCTTTTCTTCATCACTATCTTTTCGGATATGCTTCCTTGCTGGAAGCACCGTAACAGTTCTATTTGTTGCCAATTGTTTACACCTCGCTTTCTATTAGGCTATCATCTGCTGCGCAGCTCCGTGGACTTGTCTGTGCCTTATACATTCGTTTCACCTCCTTGGAAGGAGCGCTTGTCGTTTTGCTCTTTCCACTACCCAATGGAGGTGAAAATGCTGTTTGAACGAAAATCGAGAAAAGTTTTTCTCCGGCCCCCTAAAAAGGCAGCCGGAGAATGATGGTGCGGTATCAGATGTAGTCGTGCAGGAGCTCTCGCAAAGTGTCAAATGCTTTTTTCTTTTTGTAGTTGATAGTGGATTGCTGAGAAATGCCCATGATGGCAGCTATCTCTCGTTCCGTCTTATCCTGAAGCAAAAGTTCACAGATGCGGCGACCATCAGGGTCGAGCTTGTCCAGCTTGCATAGAAGGGCGTCCAGTAGTTCGCGCTCTTCCAAAACTGACTGAGCGCTGGGAGAATCGTCTGGTAAGTCATCGAGCCAGCTTTTTTCGTTACCATCCTCGTCCGAAACGGTGTAGTCAAGGGAAAGCTCATCCCCACCTTTGCGAAAACGGCAGGTGCAGCAGTCCATGTCGCAGAGATAGCGCTTGCTTGCAGGGCAGACACAGCGGCCATGTTCTTGTTGCCTACGACGATAGGCATTGATGTCACGGTAATAGTTGTCATAGTCGATTTTGCTGATAGACACCCATTGGTGCAGGTCTTTGAGGTAGATTGCGCGTTCGGTGGGTTGATTGTCTTGGGTTTTCATTTAGATTTCCTCCTGTGATTTGAATTGCGTGAGCAATCGCAGGGAGGAAACATGTTGAAAAATGTAAAATTTACCATTATGTCATTGAATTTCGGTTTACTACGTGATATAATGGTTTAGTTGGGTTTGGTGGGAGTTACGAAAGTAAGTAACCTGCACCGGCTTTGCTGTATCCAGAAGCAATAAAAAATGCCCCTGCGATTTCTCACAAGGACATGAAATTGTTCGCCGAGTTCGCCAGCCATACTTCGTTTGGTTGCTTGGAGTTCGCCGAGTTAGTTTTTTTGAAATATGGTGAAAATCTATGACAAACACTTTAAAACAGCGCCTTTGCGGCGGTACTTTTTTCACATTATTTTTACGCGCCAGAAAGCCCTTGCGTGGAGCAAATGAATATTATGCAGGGACTCCAGAGCCATATTCCGAACCCATAGCTCTGTTTGCCTTATCTAAGGTGATAGTTCCTGATTGGAAGAGCATATTTGTATACGCCGATAGCACAGTTAGTGGTAATACTTCGGAATATAAGACCTGTAACAATGAAGGCGGCTCAATATACCCTTTTGGTGATGGTGCAGCGCTGACTGCATTCAATGCACGAATCAAAGAAAACTATCCTTCTGTATTAGCCGAAATGTGCAAGGTTATAGGCTTGCTCGTTGACACCGGCAGCATGAGAAAAGATGAGCGCTTTGTTAAAGAGCTTTTAGCCTTGATTGCAGTCGATGATTCCATCGGGGATAGTCAACCTTTCTTTGCTCTGGAAAGCGGCGATACTATAACAAAATCCGATCTCCTCAAAGCAACAGGTGTTTGCTTACAATCATTTTTATTAGGTGTTTGGCATTTCGCAGTAACCCGTTCGGAAAAGAACACTTTTGGTAAGGAAACAATCGATCTATGGTGTCCTTCAACCGGGGGTGGAAAGCGCGAATACAAAGGTAACCTTGCAAACCTCATAACAAGGAATATCACGCTAACCTATCGTGAACCATTTGAGGAAAGTGCAGATTCCGAAATTGTTGATGAGCCCTTGGTGGATGAGCCTATGACAAGTGATGAACCTCATAGCGAGGAACAATCGACAGAAAAAGAACCTGCCGCATCCAATTTGACGCAGCAGGTTATAAACAACAATCCGACATTCTTCAATTTCAACATATCAGGCAATAACAACAGCTTCTATAACAGGGTAGATACAGTAAATATTAAGAACGGAGGGCAAAAAGATGAGTGAGAAACTTCAGCCGATCTCATCGGCCTTCCTTCCGTCGAACGGCGCATCGGCTAATATAACTCTACCCGGCGACGGGAACACATTGATTGCCCAGGCCAATGTGGTAAACATGAAAAGCGTGTACATTCCTGTTGTTCAGGCAAACGGTGTAACACTTCCGACAAGACGGACTGTGAATGAGGATTATTATAATCTTTTCGTTATTGGCGATGAAACATTTACTGGAGGATATTTTATCGTACCGAAGAAGTGTGCATTAACTGAAAGCATAGCGCCAGAATTGAAAGCCTTGTATGCTAAGCTCGATATGAATGCCATTGCAGCAATCAAAACTTTCCCAGCCATATTCGCAAGCAAAAATCATCAGTATTGTTGTGCGGGAGTGAATCAAGAGGCATACCTCGGATTTGTAAATGATATAAGCATTCAGGACAACGGTATTAAGGTTTCTTTTCATCTACTGTATGCAATTCCCCAGAGAAGATTGAATGAACTTGCTTGTGAGATTTCTATTGACTGTGCTTCAGCGTTCAACGAATTCGACAATACGCATTGGACAATTAAGCGGATAAACATTATAGAAAAACTGCGTAAAGCAGGCATAGACACACTCCTTTAAGATAAATAGCCGCACAGAAACTCGATATACACATTATGGAGGTTCAATATGAGTAACGAGAAAGAAAACAGTGTTCCTGAAAAATGGGTAAACCTTGAGGATGTTGCAGAACATCTCAGCGTTAGCAAGGACACCGTCCGCACATGGATGCGGGAAGGTAAACTCCCCATTAACAAAGCTGGGAAGAGATACAAGTTCAAAATTTCCGAAGTTGATGAATGGGTACGAAAAGGAAAAATCAAAGATTAATAGGCAATAAATGATATTTCGTAAATACCGACCAATCTCGGTGGAAGGAGAAAAATTATGACGCCAAAAATGTCATCCGCAATCAAAAAAATAACGCTCAATACCCCCACCTTCAACGGAGACGTGGTTGAGCCGACATTTATTAATTTCTTTTACGGCAGAAACGGCGCTGGCAAATCCACGATAGCACAGGCTATCGGCGCAAATACCGGCCTACTTTGGCAGGACGGCAAGTCAGCGGCGGATTATGATATTTTGGTTTATGACCAAGACTTCATCAACAACAACCTGCAGAATTACGGGAACCTCGCAGGCGTGTTTACTGTATGTGATACAAATATCGAAATTCAAAAACAGGTGGAACAGAAAACGGCTGAAAGAGCCTCATTTGATGAGCAGTACCGTACTCTTACCACTGCAGCGGGAAGCAAACAGGATGCTATGACCGCCTCTTTGAGCACTTTTCAGAATGCTTGTTGGGAAAAGTCGAAGTCGATTCGGGACGCATTCGATGAGGCGATGAAGGGCAAAAAGCGAATTAACTTGTTCGCAGAATCTGTTTTATCCGTTCCGACACCCGCTGAGCATGACTTAGCCGCGCTGAAAAAAATGTACGATATTGCATTCGATACTTCAGCAACAGTATATAAGCTCTTTTCCAGAGCTGGCAGCTCCACCACATATGGAAAGTTACCCGGAAAAGACCTCATGGATAAAGCCATTGTAGGTAGTAGTGAGTCAACATTCACGGCATTTATGAAGGCCCTTCATGCAACCGACTGGGTACGGCAAGGACACGATCACTATGTGGCTGGAGCCGACGGAAAATGTCCGTTCTGCCAGCAGAAACTACCGGCGGGTTTTGATGATGAAATTGCGGCTTGTTTTGATGCACAGTACCAGCAAGACATTGACGATATTACGGAATTTCAAGCTACATATTCACGTGAGACGGGTGCCATTTTAGACACGCTCCAAACAAACCTGCAGGATGTGCTTGCTACCGTAGATTTGGTGGAATACAAGGATAAAATTGCACTATTAAAAAGCAGTATCGAAATCAACAAGCAGCGCATCTCCGGTAAAGTTAAGGAACCCACCTCTATCGTGGCGCTTGAGGATACGGATTCACTGCTCATAGAAATAGGCACTCTCATTGATGATATCAACCGCCAGATCAAGGCCAACAACGATGTCGTAAATGACAAGAAGGCGAAAAAGGCAGCTTGTGTCAATCAGGTGTGGGAGCATCTTGCTTTCATGTTGAGCCGTGATGTCGCTACTTATAAGGCTGAACAGGCAAAGCTAAAAAAAGAAGCTGATGACCTGACAGCCAAAGCGACTGCTGCACGTCGCGCTTTTAATGCCGCAACGGGCGATATTGCCGAACTTAACAAACAGGTAGTCAATACCCAAGCAGCTATTGCCAGCATAAACGCTTTACTAAAAGACTCCGGATTTCAAGGCTTCAGCCTCCGTGAGAAGACGGGAGTTCCGAATGTGTATGAGGTTGTACGTGAAGACGGAAGCATTGCGGTAAAGTTGAGTGAAGGTGAGCGTAATTTTATTGCATTTTTGTACTTCTACAACCTTGTTCGTGGCAGCCATAGCAGCGAAGAAGTAAAGGACAAAATCGTGGTTATCGACGACCCGGTTTCCAGTATGGACAGCAACACACTGTTTATTGTTAGTGCTATCATTCGAGAAATGGTCGAAGTTTGCTATAACAACACCGACTATCGCGACAACACGGTTCAGGGCGACTACATCAAACAGATATTCATTCTGACGCACAATGTGTATTTTCATAGGGAGATTACCTATCGGCAGGTCAGTCGCTACAAGAGCGTGTCATTTTACATGATACATAAAACAGACAACGTGTCGACAGTCAAGCTCTGTGACAAAGAGAGTGAAGGATGTCCGACTGAAAAAGAAAATTACAACCCGGTTCAAAACTCATATGCGGCTCTGTGGGATGAATTCAGAGTATTGAAGTCCACAATACCGCTGCTCAATGTAATACGGCGTATTTTGGAGTATTATTTTCTGCAGCTTTGCGGATACGAGGGAACGGACATCCGTAAGGTTGTTTTGGAAAAGAACAAAGATAAATTTGTCACCCCGGTGGAAGGCGGTCAGCCGGATTATGAGAAATACCAGCTGGCTTCGTCGATGCTGACATATATCAATAACCCGCAGGGTATCAGCGATGGTTTGAACTATGTCGAAGATTGCGTCGATGCCGGGCAATACAAAACAGTTTTCAAGCTTATCTTTGATTCGCTTGGACAGATACAGCATTACAATATGATGATGGGGCAAGAGGCATAAGCCCCTCTCATGGGACAGCCAATGGCGTAGAATGATAACGGGCAAAAAGCCTGAGTGGAGGAAATTTTATGGTTGATAAGCAAATAATAGATGCAATGTGGGATGATTCCCCCATTGATGTGTCTACAGAGGTAAACTTTATCTGGTCGATCGCAAACAAGCTGCGCGGTCCGTACCAGAGCGATAAATATAAGGATGTCATCATACCGATGACCGTCATCCGCCGTTTTGAGTGCGCTCTTGCACCTACCAAAAAGGCGGTCGTTGATCAGTTTAATGCCAATCCGAGCTATCCGCCGAAAGCGATGTATCGCATCTCCGGCTTTCAGTTCTACAATACCAGCGGTTATGATCTCGCTGAGCTGGTGAACGATGCCGACCACATTGCCGCCAATTTCAAAAGCTATATTCAGGGCTTTTCACCTAATGTGCAGGAAATTCTGCTGTCAGCCGAAAAGGGTCTGGATTTCTATAAGCAAATCGACAAGATGGATAAAAACAATCGCTTGCTCAGTGTTGTCAAGGCGTTTTCAGAACTCGACTTGAACCCTCGTACCATCGACAACGTGAAAATGGGATACATATTCGAGGAGCTCATACGTAAATTCTCTGAAAATGCCGAGGCTGGCGACCACTACACGGGCAGAGATATCATTAAGACGATGGTCAATATTCTGCTGGCAGAGGGCTGCGACGACATTTTTGATGATGGCAAGGTTATCACGATACTCGACCAAGCCTGCGGCACAGGCGGTATGCTTTCTACTGGCTATAACTTCATTAAACGTTATAACCCCTCTGCCGACGTCCGGCTTTTTGGGCAGGAAATCAACCCGGAATCTTATGCGATGTGCCTTTCCGAAATGCTCATTAAAGGTCAGAACTCCGAGAACATCTGTTATCAAGACACCATGAAAGCCGACTGCTTCAAGGGAACAGCGATGCGTTTCGTGCTCGAAAATCCGCCGTTCGGTACTGCGTGGGGTGGCAAGGACGCTGCCGAGGGCGTTGAAACTGCAGTAAATGATGAATTCAAGAAGGGCTATGACGGACGCTGGGGTGCGGGGCTTCCCGGTTCCGGTGATATGCAGATGCTGTTTTTACAGTCTGCAATTGACAAAATGGACAAGCATAACGGACGCGCTGCCATCATTCAAAACGGCAGTCCTCTGTTTTCCGGTGGCACTGCTTCTGGCGAGAGCCAGATCCGCCGCTGGCTACTGCAAAGCGACCTGATTGAAGCAATAATTGCGCTGCCGACAGATCTTTTTTACAATACCGGCATCGCTACATATATTTGGGTGTTATCGAAAAATAAGCGCGCCGAGCGCAAGGGTAAAATTCAGCTCATTGACGCTTCCAGCATTTTTCATAAGCTCCGTAAAGCTCTGGGGAACAAGAAAAACGAGATTGCCCCGGAAGACCGCTCCGACATTACACGGTTGTATGCGGACTTCAAAGAAAACGAGCTATGCAAAATCTATAACAACGAAGAATTCATTTATCGAGAGTATACCGTGATGCAACCGCTCCAACGTAGCTATGCCATCACTGAAGAACGCATCCAGCAGATGCTTTCAAAAGGCGCACTCAGTTCTTTATATGACGAGGGCAAAGTCAGCGAACTGGAAAATTCCGAAGAAGAGCTGTCCGGCAAGGACGTAAAGAAGTTGGAGAACTATCAGAACAACAAGCCTGTGTTTGATAGCATAGTTGCCGCACTGGAAGCCGCCGTTTCTGAGGAAGTCTACCTTTCCCCGGCTGCGTTTCTGCCTGAGGTAACAAAGGTACTGTCTTCCGCAACTGCAGACAAGAAGCTAATTGAGAAAATTGCGGACGGTCTTTCCGTCATGGATAAGAACGCTGAAATTCAGCGTGACAGGAAGGGCGAAATCATCTATGACAAGGAATCGAAGGATACCGAAATTGTAAAATATGAGGAGGACATTGACACCTATATGGCGCGTGAAGTCCTGCCGCACATCCCCGATGCGAAAGCATTCTTCGAGGAAGATTTGAGCAAGAAAAAGCCGGTCATCAAGACCGGTGCGGAGATTCCATTTACCCGCTATTTTTACAAATATCAGCAGCCTACCCCCAGTGAAGAGCTGGAGGAACGCTTTACTACGCTTGAGCAATCAATCAATGAGCGCGTAGCAAAGCTGTTCGATTAAGGCGGTGATTTTATGAGAGAGATGAAAGACAGCGGCATACAATGGCTCAAAGAAATACCATCAAGCTGGAAACTTAAAAAAATTAAATACACATTGAAAGAGCGTATAGAAAAAAATAATCCTATAAGAACATCTGATATTTTGTCTCTTACTGCGAAGCAGGGTGTCATTCCTTATGACGAAAAAGAAGGTGGCGGTAATAAGCCAAAAGAGGATGTGAGCGCATATAGATTGGCATATCCTGGTGATATAGTGATGAACAGCATGAACATTCTTTCTGGTTCGGTGGGATTGTCGCGTTATTTCGGATGTGTAAGTCCGGTATACTATATGCTCAGACCGTATAGCAATGAAGACGACGTACGCTATTTTAACTATATTTTTCAGACTACCGTTTTTCAAAAAAGTTTATTTGGTCTCGGCAACGGTATTCTCATAAAAGAGTCTGGCAACGGTAAGTTAAACACGATTCGTATGCGAATACCGATGGACAAGTTCGGCAATTTAGTTATTCCAATAGCAACAGCACAAGAACAACGAATTATTGCCGACATCCTCGATAACAAATGCTCCGAAATAGACAGCCTTGTCGCGGATATCCAATCACAGATTGACACCTTGGAACAATATAAGCGGTCGGTCATCACTGAGGCGGTCACAAAAGGCTTGAACCCGGATGCCGAGATGAAAGACAGTGGGATTGAATATGTAGGAACGATACCCGCACATTGGGATAAACATCCGCTATATTGCTATTTTGTAGAGAGGAAAAACAAAAACAGTCTTGGCAAAGAAGAAAACCTGCTATCTTTGAGCTATGGTCGCGTTATACAAAAAGATATCAACTCAAATGGCGGTTTACTTCCGGAAAGTTTTAATACCTATAACATTGTTGAAACCAACGATATCATTATCCGCCCAACTGACCTGCAAAATGATAAACGCAGTCTGCGTACCGGACTGGTAAAGGAACACGGTATTATTACATCTGCATATATAGCTTTAAAAGCAAAGGCAAACCTGATTTCCGGGTATTACCACTACCTGCTTCATGCGTTCGATGTTATGAAAGTGTTTTATAACATGGGTAACGGTGTGCGTCAGGGATTGAATTTCTCTGAATTTTCTCGTTTGATGGTTTTTTACCCTCCGTATGAGGAGCAAAAAGCAATCACTTCATATCTTGACAAAAAGTGCTCTGATATAGATTCTGTGATTGCCGATAAGCAGTCACAACTTGCATCCATTGATGAATACAAAAAATCTCTCATCTACGAGTATGTCACAGGTAAAAAGGAGGTCACCGCATGAAAGTTGAATTTGCTGATTGTGAATTAGGGATTGGTGTTGCGTTATATGTCTCTGGTACCGAATTTTTGAAAGCCGATAAGTCAAAAGATGAATTTTGTAGTCTTGCTGCAGCAACAGATGCTTTTTATAATCAACAAGGACTTGACTACCATATTGGCTCAACAGACTATGATACGGTAAAACAATGGGTCAAAGCATCCGGCGCAGTAATATTCGCTATTGAATCAGACCGTTATGGACACAGAAAGTGGTATGAAATTTATGTGTCTACAGATAATCGCTACACCAGAATTATCTGGTCTGATGATGGCAGAGAGTATTATTCAAAAGATAGCTCAGATTTGAAAAAGACTCCGACTAATACTACAACAAGGCAGAAAGGAGGTCGTGACGTATGAATAATATTCTTTCAGAAAAAGAATATCAGAAGTTTATAATGGAGCGTTTGGAACAAGACAACGGATATGTCATCCGTAAGGCTACCAGTTACGACCGCTTGTTTTCCATCGACCGTGAGCTGCTGTTTAAATTTCTGAACGATACGCAGGGCGCAACAATGGCGGCACTGCGAAAAATTTATAAAGACGATTTGGAAGAAACCATTGTCAGCTTCATTAACGCCGAGACAACAAAAACTCGCGGCAGTCTCTTGGACATACTGAAACATGGGATTGAAATCTCAAGCATGAAGCTGGAGCTGATGTATACCAAACCGGCTACCACCTTCAACAAGGAGCTTCTTGCAAACTATGAAAAAAACATCTTCTCAGTCATGGAGGAGGTCTGGGCAAGCGACAATGAACGGGTCGATTTGGTCATCTTCCTGAACGGTCTAACCATCATGTCCTTTGAGCTGAAGTGCAATGTTGCCGGGCAGTCCTATCAGGATGCGATTTATCAGTACCGCTGTGAGCGCAATCCGAAGACGCGTCTGTTCCTGTTTAAGGCAGGATGCCTGGTCAACTTTGCGATGGATCTTGAAGAGGTCTATATGACCACGAAGCTGTCCGGTGACTCTACTTTCTTTCTGCCGTTCAATATTGGCAACGGAGAAGGCGTCAACGCTGGAGCGGGCAATCCCACCTTTAAGGACAAGTACAGCGTGTCCTATATGTGGGAGGACATTCTCACAAAGGATACCGTGCTGGGCCTCATCAGCAAGTTCATTTTTGTTGAGACAAAGGAAATAGAGGACGAGTTTACAGGTAAGATCAAAAAGACCGAAAGCATAATTTTCCCACGTTACCACCAGTTGGACGTTATCCGCAAGTTATTGGGCGACGTCCGCGAAAATAGAACTGCTCAGAATTATCTGATTCAGCACAGCGCAGGTTCCGGTAAAACGAATTCTATCGCTTGGCTGGCCCACCGGCTCACGTCACTACATGACGAAGACGATAAAATCATCTTTGATAATGTGGTCATCATCACCGACCGCGTGGTTGTCGACCGTCAACTTCAGAAGGCCATCATGGGTATGGAGCACAAGACAGGACTTATCCGAGTGATGGACGACAAGTGCAACTCCGCCGACCTTGCAATCGCCCTCAAAGGCAACACAAAGATCATTGCAACCACGATTCAGAAATTTCCGTATATCGTGGACAGCGTCGTGGGTTTGAAAACGAAACGCTTCGCGGTCATTATCGATGAGGCGCATTCATCTACTGCCGGGAAGGACATGGCGGCGGTCACACAGTCTTTGGGTACCGGTGAGCAGGATTACACGGATGTGCAGGACATCATTGCCGACGAGATTGCCCGCAATGGCAAGCAGGTTAATGTGTCGATGTTTGCGTTTACTGCAACACCGAAGCCGACCACCCTTCAGCTTTTCGGGATGTTGAATACCAAGGGACAGCGCGAGGCGTTCCACGTTTACTCTATGAAGCAAGCCATTGAAGAGGGCTTCATTCTTGATGTGCTGCAAAACTACACAACTTACGATACCTTCTATCAGATAAATAAAGAAATCGAGGACGACCCCCGCTGTAAGACTTCGGACGCCAAGCGGCAGATTGCCCGCTTCGTGGAACTGCACGAAACGAACATCTCGCAGCGTATTGAAGTCATCGTGGAGCATTTCCGAACTTCCGTTATGGCGGAGCTTGGCGGTATGGCAAAAGCAATGGTGATTACAGCTTCCCGGCAGGGTGCTGTAAAATACCGTCAGGCTTTCGAGGACTTTATTACGAAAAAGGGCTACAAGGATATTCGCGCTTTGGTGGCCTTCTCTGGCAAGGTGAAACTGCCGGATAACGACACAGCCGAATATACCGAAGCCTCCATGAATGGTTTCTCTGAAGAGCAGCTCACGAAGGAATTTGAAAAGGACGATTATCAAGTCCTGCTTGTGGCAAATAAATATCAGACGGGATTCGACCAGCCGAAGTTGTGCGCTATGTATGTTATGAAAAAGCTGAAAGGTGTTACAGCCGTGCAGACGCTGTCCCGTTTGAACCGGATATTCCCGCCGTTTGAAAAGCACACATTCGTGTTGGACTTTGTGAACGACTATGCGGATATTACTGCTGCCTTTGCGCCGTATTACACGACAACATTACTGTCGAATTCAGTTACACCCACGGCAATTTATGATCTTGAAGCTAATATCGACTCCTATACCGTTCTTGATCCGGATGATATTGAGAAGGCGAACGACCTGCTCTACAGCGACAACATTACGTCGAAGGACAAGCAGAAACTGACCTTCTATTTCAAAAAGGCGAAAAATCTGATTGAAAATTACGATGTGACCAAGCAGCAGGAAATCGTAGCTCTCATGCGCCACTTCGTTCGTTTTTATGAGTTTCTGCTCCAAGTTTCCTGTTTTGAGGATGTAGACCTACACAAGAAGTACAATTTCATTACTTACTTGCTTTCTTACATCAACATCAAGCATCCAGGCGGCGGCTATAACCTTGACGGAAAAATCAAGGCAACCAATTTCGTCCAGAAAAAGGACGAGGAGCATAATAAATCTGATCTTGTCGCTCAACCGGTTATGAAACTGCCGACGGCCGAGAGCTTTGGCTTGACCGAAGCCAAGGAAGAAAAGCTTTCCCAAATTATCGCGGAAATCAATAGTCGCACAGGGAAAGCCTATGATAATGATGTTGCGGTAAAAGCAATGCTGCAAATCCGGGACCTATTGCTAAAATCGGACAAGCTGAAAACCAGCGCCCGGAACAACACCGTCAAAGATTTTGAGTTTTCCTATTTTGACGATATTGACGATGCCCTGATTGAGGGACTTTCGCAGAATCAGGACTTTTTCTCGATGCTTTTGAGCAACGAGGAAATAAAGCGGCAGGTGCTTGGCATATTCACCGACGAAATATACGCAAGCCTGCGTAAAGCATAAGGAGGGGTATCATGTTTGAAAAATTTCGTTTGCAGGACGCGCTTGTAAAATACAAGCAGAATTTCGTTTCTACCCAATGGGGAAACGAGAAATACAAGTGGGAAGCAGTTAAGTTCTTTCAGGACAATTGGGATGTCAATGCAGCGAATTTTGCCTCAATGCTGACTCTCTCCCTCTCGAAAACATATAATCTGCTCGCGTCTATGAACAACTTTCCAGCGCGAATGATTGAGAAATTTGCGGAAACGGCTCCCGAAGAAGTGCGGGCGATGTTCATTGCCCTGTTCGATGAAAGCAAGGATGTCGTTACCAGAATTACAGATTTTAAAGACCAGTCATCCATTCTCCTCGAAAAGTATGGCAACGGAGCGGGACAGCATTATCAGTACGAAAATGCCGTCAGCACCTACTTATGGCTGCGTTATCCCGACAAATATTACATTTATAAATACGGCGAGATAAAAACCGCCGCAGATGAACTCGGCAGTGATTATCGATTCAAGAAAGGCGCATATGCGGACAATCTGCGCAATTTCTATAGCTTTTATGATGAGCTGTGTGCGGAAATCAAGAAGGATGAAGAACTCGTAAGTCTGCTCAAATCCCAGCTTACGGACGATTGCTATCCAGACCCGGAATACAGAACGCTTACAATCGATGTCGGCTTTTACATCAGCCGCTACTTTTCGCAGAAGGAATCCGTAGCCACTGACGACTGGTTTCCGACAGATTACACGCCTAACATTTCTGTCGATGAGTGGGTAGAACTTCTTAATGATCCCGATGTATTTACGACTGGAAGCCTTGAAATCATGAAGCGCATGAAGGACTACGGCGGGCAGGCTACTTGTACTCAGCTCTCCATCAAATACGGTGAAACGAAGAATTTCTACAATAGTGGTTCTTCTGCTTTGGCGCGTCGTATTGCTGAAAAAACCGGCTGCCCTGTAATGGATAGAGATGAAGAAAACTCCCGCTGGTGGCCGATTCTGTATTTTGGACGCAATGCGGGTAAAGATGACTCTGGCAGCTATACATGGAAACTACGAGATGAGTTATCGGCCGCAATTGATAAAGTCGATATGTCTGAGGTTTCGCTTTATGCTGATGCGACTCCTTCAATTTGGAAAATAAGCCATGGAACCGAAAGCACCGGCATTTCAGATGAAAACAAGCAGATATTTATGGATCGCGGCGTTATTGTGGTACATAGTACAACCAAGGCAAAAGCCACGTCAAAAGTGTCCCAGGGTGAGTCATTTACCTATTCCATGAAAATGGGCGATTATTTTTACTTGTGCTATGGCAGCAGAATTCAACTTTTAGGGCAAATCACAAGCAACGATGCTGTGGAAAATCCAGAAATGAAGGATGGCTGGTATGAACGTCCATACCGAGTTGTCGCCATGCCGAAAATCAATGATTCCTATGATGGTGTAAAAAAGTGGTGGACGCCTAATGATAACTCCACTTGCATAAAGGTTGATGACAAGCCATTGTTTGAGGAATTAATTCTCAAACCGTATTTTGGCTTGACGGTTGTACAGCTTCTTGGCGATACCAATGAGCAGCACGGCTATTGGTGGTTAAATGCAAATCCGAAAATTTGGAGTTTTTCGGACATTGCTGTCGGAGAAGTTCAGTCATATACACTTTATAATGATAATGGCAACAAACGCCGCATTTTTCAAAATTTCTTAGATGCAAAAGCCGGTGATATGATAATCGGCTATGAATCGAACCCTGTTAAACAGATTGTTGCGATTGGCAAGGTCAGTGCGGAACAAGATGGTGAAAAAATTTATTTTGAAAAAATCGAGGGGCTTTCCTCGCCGATTGATTATCAAACGCTGAAAAGCTGTTCCGAGCTGGAAAGAATGGAATATTTCAGCAATCCGCAAGGCAGCTTATTTAAGCTGACAAAGGGCGAGTACGATTTTATCGTCGATATGATTCGAGATGAAAACCCACTTGCTCAAGAAGAAAAAGCAGAAGAGTACGACAAGGCGGACTTTCTTAATGAGGTTTACATGACAGAGAGCCGCTACGATATGCTTCTTTCTGTCCTGAAAAACAAAAAGAACATCATTCTGCAGGGCGCACCCGGTGTCGGGAAAACTTTTGCAGCAAAGCGCCTTGCATACTCGATGATCGGAGAAATGGACGAAAACCGAATTGAATTCGTTCAGTTCCACCAGAATTACTCTTACGAAGATTTCATGATGGGCTATAAACCTGTGAATGATGGTTTTGAGTTGAAATACGGTATCTTTTATCGTTTTTGCCAAAAAGCTGCAAACCAGCCGGACAAAGATTTCTTCTTTATCATTGATGAAATCAATCGGGGTAATATGAGTAAAATCTTCGGTGAGCTACTCATGTTGATTGAGCGCGATTACCGTGGTACGAAGACAACACTCGCCTATAACGGCTTGGCATTCACGGTACCCAAGAACATATATATCATCGGTATGATGAATACCGCCGACCGCAGTCTTGCCATGATTGATTATGCGCTTCGCCGCCGCTTCAGCTTCTTTGAGATCGAACCGGGCTTTGATTCCGATGGCTTTGTAAAATATCAAAACGCCTTGAACAATGAAACATTTAATGAGCTTATTAATAAGGTACAAGAACTTAACAAGGAAATCTCACTTGATAAATCTTTAGGAAAAGGGTTCTGTATTGGACACAGTTATTTCTGCGGACAAGTTACCTGCTCGGACGAATGGATGCATTCCATTGTTGACTATGATATTCTGCCGATGCTGAGTGAGTATTGGTTTGACGATAGCGGAAAGCTACAGCGTTGGGAGAACATTTTGCGTGGTGTATTCCAATGATTAAGAACAAGAGCATTTTCATAAAAAACATATATTATATGCTTTCCTATGCCTTTACGACATTGAATCAATCTAATTTTGAAGATGTGGCGACTGAGGAATTTGAGAATATGCATAACCTCTTTGCCGCAATTCTCGCAAAAGGCATCGGCCAACAGTTGAAGCAGGGTTTGTATCGCGAGTATTTGAACAAAAGAGAAAATATGGCGGTCATGCGTGGAAAAATCGATATGTCTGGAACTATCAAAAACAAGATTGCACGGCAGCAAATTCTTTCTTGCGATTATGATGATCTGTCGGAAAACAATCTCCTAAATCAAATCCTGAAGACCACAGTTATGATTTTGCTCCGTCTGTCAAAAGTCAATACCGAGTATAAAGACGCGCTCAAAAAAGAAATGCTATTTTTCTCAAATGTTGATACCATCGAACCGGCATCAATCCGATGGTCGTCAATTCGTTTCCAGCGAAATAATCAGACTTATCGTATGCTCGTCAGTATCTGCCAGCTTATTCTGGAAGGAATGCTTTTGACAACGGAACAAGGCGAATACAAGCTGGCTTCTTTTGTTGACGAGCAGAGAATGTGCCGTTTATATGAGAAGTTTATATTGGAATACTACAGCAAGAAGTTTCCTGCATTGAGTGTGAGTGCATCGCAGATTCCGTGGGCCTTGGATGACGGCATTGGAACGATGCTCCCCACAATGCAGAGTGATATTACACTTTCTCACGGAAACGAAGTGCTTATTATTGATGCAAAGTATTATTCTCATACCACGCAGGCGCAATATGATGTACATACGCTTCATTCCGGCAACCTGTATCAGATATTTACCTATGTAAAGAACAGAGACTCCGAATTTGGAGAGAAACCACATAAGGTATCAGGAATGCTTCTGTATGCCAAAACCGATGAAACAATACAGCCAGACAATGAATATCGGATGAGTGGTAACAAAATCAGCGTAAGGACACTCGACTTGAATTGCGAGTTTCCTGTAATCGCTGCACAGCTAAATAGCATCGCTAAGAGTCATTTTGGTGAGATCATTGCGTAATCTTTAACCCGGGAGGAGGTGCATTATGCCCTTTACTATCGTCCGGCAGGACATCACAAAAATGAAAGTTGACGCCATTGTCAATGCCGCCAACACCGATCTGCAAATGGGCGGTGGGGTTTGCGGAGCTATATTCAAAGCTGCGGGAGTACTTGAACTCCAAGCCGCCTGTGATAAACTCGCTCCGATAAAGACGGGCGAGGCAATTATTACTCCAGGCTTCAATCTCTCAGCTAAGTTTGTTATCCATGCGGTGGGTCCGGTTTATCGGCATTGGAGCAAAGAGCAGAACGAGCAGCACCTTCACGCTGCCTATACGAACTCGCTGAAAAGAGCTGTTGAAAACAAGTGTGAAAGCATAGCATTTCCTTTGATTTCAAGTGGTATCTATGGCTATCCAAAAGACGAGGCACTTAAAGTGGCTACCTCAGCGATTCAAGATTTCCTCAAAGATTACGATCTTGAGGTGACCATTGTGGTGTTTGACAAGTCAGCATTCACCATCAGCCGCGAACTACTCGGAGAAGTCGAAAGCTACATTGATGAGCATTATATCGAAACACACCAAATAAAGCGGCGACAACTGCTTGATATAGAGCGGGAAGCCTTTTACGAAGCTGACAAAGATGTTAGTAAATATAACAAGCCTCTTTTTGAAGAAATGCTCGCTCCGTCTGTTGGTGCGCCCGCTCCACTTGATGATTTGGTCGGCAATCTGGACGAGCCGTTCTCCGCGACACTCCTGCGGCTGATTGACGCCAAGGAAAAGACGGATGTGGAAGTTTACAAACGTGCAAATCTTGACCGAAAGCTGTTCTCCAAGATACGGAGCAACAAAGGCTATACGCCGAGTAAGCGCACTGCCCTTGCTCTTGCCGTGGCGCTGGAATTGTCACTCAGCGAAACTGATGACCTCTTGGAGCGGGCAGGATATGCACTTTCCCATGCAGCCAAGTTCGATGTAATCGTGGAATATTTCATCACTAACGGTAAATATGACGTTTTCGAGATAAATGAAGTGCTGTTTGAGTACGACCAGCCGCTGTTGGGAGGGTGTTGATTGTGGATTATTTTCTGATTATAGCATTGCCAATAATAGCACTCGCTCAAATTGCCGGAGGGGTAGTTTTTTTGTGTAAAAAAACAAATTCCAACGATAACAACGCCATAAGCACAGAACAGTCCGATTCAACTAACTCGGAGGTACTTATGCCAGTAGGATGTGTTAAGGGCTACGAAATAACTATACCAATTGAACTTCTGCCTGCGACAACCCAGATTGAGGATAAGAGCCTGTTTGAAATTACTGACCACACGGTCATTTCTCGAATTTCTGGACTAATACCTTTTACATTGCAAAATGGGACAAGGATAATGGCAAACAATGCTCTCAACCCACTAAAAGGTACAGAGTTAGTAAAAATGGATATTCCATTTTCACAACTCACGAAGTCGAAAGACATGGCAGGTGCTGCAAGAGGTTATGTTCACGGAGGTAAGGGCGTAGCGGCACAAGCAAATTTAACTAAAGTTGACATGACCAAAGTCACAAAAGCGACTGCTGTCGCTAACGGAGTGGCGAATGTGATGAATGTTGGCTCTTTAGTCGTCGGACAGTATTATATGTCCGAGATAAGTTCCAAGTTAGAAACTATGACAAAGAGCATAGATAAAATCAGCGATTTTCAAGACAGGGAGTTTAAGAGTCGGATATTATCGGTGATTACTCTTGTTGGAGAAATTTCTCAATTCAGCTCTGAAATAATGGAAGACGATGAGCAGCGAACACTTAAACTTTCAGCTTTAGAAAACTTAAAAGCTACTGCTACCGAACTGCTGGGGCAAGTAAACATTACAATATCTGGAATCACTCAGAAAAGCCCTAATCCTAATTATGAAGATTATCAGTACAAAGTTGGAGATCTCAAAGTTTTAGTTGAGTATCAAAACATATTAGTTGCTGTTCTCGCGGAAATTAGCAAGTTGACGTATTTGTTAGGTAAAGGGGCAATTTCGACTGAACGCAGCTATGCCATATACAGTAAGTATTTGGAACAAGCCAAACAAACTCGAACCCTTCTTGGACAATGGCACGATAAGCAAGTTACGGCACTGCATATTGATTTAAACAAAGAGCGCATTTCCAAAGCGGGGTTTGAAGCTATTATTTCGGCTCCACTGGGCTTGATAGATGATAAATTTAAGTTTAAGGCCTTAAAACAAAGCCTTGTTTACGAGATAAGCACCCAAGCTAACCAAAGTCTCGAAAGTCCAGATGAACCAAAACGTATCTACGATGAAGATGTAGAAATCATCATAAAGGACGGCAAATATTATTATCTACACGAATCACTGGAAACGGATGAATAACAATTTCGTAAGCTGTTAATGTCGTTTCGGAAGCGACCTCTCGCCCCTCGCCAAGTAGTATTCTAAGGTTACAATAAAAATCTTAGGAGGCTACGGAAATGAAAAAAGGATTAACGGAATTAGTATTTATACTCGACAAAAGCGGATCGATGGGTGGATTAGAAACCGATACTATAGGTGGCTACAATACTATGCTTAAGAAGCAGCAGACGGTCGATGGCGAATGCCATATCACAACGGTGCTTTTTGATAACAACTACGAGCTACTCCACGACCGTATAGATATCAAGGCGGTCAGCCCAATCACCGAAAAGGAGTACCAAGTCGGCGGATCAACTGCGCTTCTTGACGCAATTGGGAGGACGATACACAAAATCGGCAATGCCCAGCAGCACACCGCCGACGATTACCGTGCAGAAAAGGTCATGTTCGTCATCATCACCGACGGCGAGGAGAACAGCAGCCGCGAGTACAGCTCGGACAAAGTCAAGGCGCAGATTGAGCGGCAGAAGGCAAAATACGGTTGGGAGTTTATCTTCCTTGGCGCGAATATTGACGCTGTGCAGACAGCTTCGCGCTTCGGCATAGCACCCGACCGCGCTCAGAATTATCACGCTGACAGCGAGGGCGTGGAACTCAACTTCCGTGTAATGAGCGAGGCTGTCGCCACCTTCCGAGAATGCGCCGCCATGCCGGAGGGTTGGAATGACGAGATACAGAAGGACTATAAACGACGCGGCAGCAAGCGTTAATAAGAGATGATCGTAGCCTACTGCGTAAGGAGAAAATATGAGTATTATAAAACATAATTTATTGCCCAAGCAAAAGTCGCGTAAAAACCATCTTGAAGTTGAGGTAGATTTATATCCTTACGCATCAGAGCTATATGACGAATTGAATTCTTTGGGAATAATTCAAAGAATGAAAGAAATACCCCAGTTGGGAGTTATCAAGGTTCCGAAAAAGCTTGAAAAAAGCAGATACGATTATGTAATGCTGCAATTGTACTTGCATCAGCTTATTAAAAATAAATTACAGAGTCAGTTAAGACTGACATATAACAATCCGGTAAAATCTTATGAATTCAGGCCTGATTACCATTACAATACAAAAGAAGACAAGCCAACTATCGGTGATGTCCTTCAGCTACTTACAATCGTGTATAACATCGGCCATTTTTATAATACATTTACATCCTCACGAGCAGTCACAATGATGGCCACCGAAGATGATACATTTAAGAAAATGATTGTATCTGCTTCGACTGACAATAAATATGCACCTGTTGTAAATAAGCTACTTACAGACAATGATTATCAACACTTTCACCTGATAAATTCTATTTTGATTTTGGAGCATTGCGACCAAGCTAAACAATCAGTAATACTGGCAAAGGAAATATTATATGCATACATAAACGAGAAGAGTTTACCCACTGAGAGTAAACTCGCATATGCATTTTCAGTTTTTAGAAATGTCCGCACCGTATCCTATATGGCGTATGATTTACAAATTGCCAACACACCGCTTACTATAGATTTGTGTAATCAAGACGCCGTTCTGGTTTTGCTCAGGGAATTATTGTCAGAATATAACAATAGCAGGTCTTCATCCAGACTTATCGAATCAGTTAGCAAATTGCTGGATGATACGGTGTATAACGAAAACTCAAATGCTATCTGCTATTATAAAATATCAAGGAAAATCGTTTCATTCCTTCAAAGGAAAGAGTACTTCGAGGAAAGAAAATATTTCGATGATTTTTTTCTCAATAGAACGAGTTTATTAAATTGTTCCTATTCACACAATAGAGATTACGTACAAGAGGCAATATTAAAGATTACTTTTCAACGAAGTGAAAGACATATATCTGAGGATACTTTTTTCACACTTGAACGCATTAATAATACTCGTGTTGGGTATTATGATCGACATACTGGTGAGCAAACGATACTGGTTTCTCTTAAAAAACATTGCGCTTCAAAGACTGCTGCTGCTCTTCATGTATTAAGAACCGTAGTAGGTGCTCTGAGAAAAATTGAAGGTATCGCGCCAAATGATATCCGTTTTTTGCTATGCGTTAAATTCTTCTTGTTCTATTTATTTAACGAAAATCCTGTTTTGATTAAGCCAACAATCGATGAACACACCTGCGTTATATGTACAAGAGGAAAAAACAGTCGAATAACTGAAGTCAAAAAACTTCTCAATGATGGGTGTGGAAATCCAGATCAAAATCATGAAGCGGCATTTATGGTTAATTGCTTAGAAGAAGATAAGCTGAATGATACTACAATATGTGTCCCCGCAAGTATAGTAGTTTATCAAAAAGATGCCGTTGGCCGAAAACTCTGTGAATTTGATGGAATCGTTATACGTCCTATGCGAAAGCAGAAACAAGTATTATTTCTTGAAGCTAAAAACACTACAGATAAGCCTTCACTTGCAAAAAATTGCTTAATCGAAAAATTAGATAAATTGTCATTTTCATATTCAGCAACTGATATCCAGACAGTTAATTATGATGCAGAATTAGAAGTTACAATCTAAAAATATGCTTTATTATATTGAGAACCCTCGCTAACGATTTATACTTGCGCTAACGAAACCTAAACCTGCGCTAACGATTTATCCGGCAAATGAACACTGTATCAAAATTATCAGCCTTTGCCAACGGAGGCGGCGAGACTCTAACCCTATTATTGACTTGTTTCCGAGAACGGATTAAAACAAAATAAAAGTGTGGATATATTTCCACGAACGGAGATTATCCCAAAAACCATCATCGACCTATTCCCGAGAACGATAAATCAGCAAACCACATACCAGACATCAATATGATGCTATCGTTCCATGTGGAGAGTGTTGTATTGATAACAAGAAAAGATAGGTAAATGTTTAGAAAGCCTTGAAATAAAGGGGTTTCGAGGATAGGGTAGAAACTCTGGCTCTCGGATTTTTTTGCTGCCACCTCCTCCATCTCACCAAGCCATAGGAAAGTTAAGTAGCAAATATAATATATATTTATATAGCAAAGAGAAAAATATATATTATACATTGAAATGTTTATACAAATTTGATATACTTAATTCAAACCAATAACAGGGGAGTAAGGACGATGGAAAAGAACAGCAGGCTTTTATGCCTTCTGCAGTTATTGCAAAGAGAAACTGATGAGGAGCATATGCTGACAACTTCGCAGCTCATAGCAAAACTTGCTGAGCTTGATATTTCATCCCATCGTGAAACAATAGCCTCGGATATTAAGCTGCTCCAAAATGCCGGTTATGATATTATCTGTAATAAAAGCACACAAAATAAATACTTTCTTGCAAGCCGTGAATTTGAACCAGTGGAACTTAAAATGCTTGCCGATGCGGTTAATGCGGCACAGTTTATTTCAGCAGATAAATCTAAACAGCTCATAGATAAGCTTTTTTCATCTGTAAGTAAATATCTAGAGGAACAGCTTAAATGTTCTGTAAATTCTGCGAACCTCAACAAGCATAACGGAAATTCATGCATATATTGTGCAGACCTAATAAACACCGCAATTGCTCAGGGTGTTAAGATAAAATTTCAATATTATGAGTATACGGCAAAAAAAGAAAAAGTGCTGAAGCATAATGGCTTCACATATACAGTTAGTCCATATGCGACAGTATGGAATGATGACCGCTATTATCTTGTCGGATATTGTGAAAAGCATAAAGATATTACTGTTTTCAGAATTGACAGAATAACGAATATAGCGCTCACTAAGAATATCTCAAAGCCTTGTCCAGAAGATTTCTGCCTCAAGGCTTTCCTTTCACAGACATTTAAAATGTTTCATGGTGAGCTTTCTGAAGTGAATCTTAAATGTCATAGTAAGCATATGAAGGCAATTGTAGATAAGTTCGGGGATAATGTTAAAACAGAAATAATTGATAAAAACTATTTTTCTGCAAAGGTTAACGTTGAACTCAGTCCAACGTTTTATAGCTGGATTTTTCAGTTCAAGGGAGAACTTGGCATACAATCACCACAAAAAGCAATTGACGAATTTGTGCAAATGATAGAAAGCGTTAAACAGGTGTCGGAATAATCCGTCACCTGATTTTTTGTCTATTGACGTAGGAACGTTTGTTTGATAATATATAAGCAGACGTTCACAGTAATGAGAACATAGCTCAAAGAAAGGGGTTAGCTAAATGACTTTCGGCGAATACATAAAAGAAAAACGTCTGGAAAAAGGCATTACACTGCGAGGTTTTGCAGAAATGATCGACATATCTCCAGTGTATATGTGCAACCTTGAAAAAGGCAGACGTGCGGCACCTAGTGAAGTTGTGCTGGAAAGCATATCATCAAAACTTATGCTCAGCAAAGAAGAAAAAGATATGCTTTATGATCTTGCATCAAAGGAACAAACTGCTAAAAATCCTGTTCCGAAAGACCTTAATGGATTTCTTAAGGACAATAGAGTTATCGTTTCAGCACTCAGAACTGCAAAAGATCTTGACGCAACAGACGAGGAGTGGCAAGAGTTTATTGACAAACTTAAAAACAGTCGTGAAAATCAATAGAAAGGACAAGCAAAATATATGGGAGATATCTGTTATAGAAAAAGCACATTGGATTTAATAGCAAATAAATTACTAAAGAATTATCAGCATGGTAAATTTCTATATGGTGATCCACAGTCTGTTCCGATAGAACAGATAATAGAGCTTGAATACGGACTTAATATTGAATATGTCTGCCTTAGAAAAAATGGAACTGTTCTCGGACAAACTGTGTTTGAAAACTGCTTTGTGCCTTTTTATGATAGTGACAATGAGCAGTACAGTATTATGGAAGTTCAGTCAGGAACGATACTCGTTGATATTTCTCTACTTGAGGACGAAAACAGCGGTAGGCTGAGATATACTCTTGCACATGAACTCGCACATTGGCTTATTCATCAGAAAATATATGAAAATTCACAGCAGTCAGCGGCTAAAGTTGATGGAAATATTGACTGTCAAACCGAATGGCAGGCTGATACTCTCGCTGCTTCAATTCTTATGCCGAGAATGCAGATTAAAAAAGCCTTCTACAAGACTTTAAATTTATCTGCAAAAGGAAAAATATCATATATGGCAGAGCTTTTCGATGTTTCAAAGCAAGCAATGTCAATTTGCCTTAAAACACACAACATGATATAGCTGTAAACAAATACTAATTTTCTTTTAAAGTATAGACAAAAAAACTTGCACAGATCCATTAAGCAAAGGCTTTACACAGATTTCTTATATACTTTATTGGCGGAAATTAGTATCGGCTATTTTTTAACCGTGGTGTTCCCTAAATTGAGAACAGAAAGGACAAAACATAATGGTGAATACGAATTCTCAAAGGTACGAGATGGAAAAACATAAAATTATACAACAACTTAGATGTCCTATATGCCATGCACGGCTGGCAGATCAGAAAAAATGGTGCAGTCACAGAATAATTGCTACTGACGCCGACAAAGGTGATTTCGTTACCAAATGTCCAAAGTGCAAAAATGTAATTGGATTATCTGCGGAACATTAAAATTTAATATGTAATTCAGTTTACTAGTACAGAGCATCATCCACCCATCAGTGAATATGGGTTTTGGATTGCAACAGCGTTTTGCAGTCTTAATATTGGGAACAGTATGAATGAGGTAGAAGCCTGACAGTAGCTTTTAAAGCTATGTCGGATTTCTGCCTCTTTTTATGTCCTTACGGCTTTAGAAGCATAATTTTCTAAAGAAATAAGGACTTTTTTATGCTTAATTTTAAATGGCTGTGCTTTCTAGCCAAGTATCCATAGCCTTTGTTTTGATTTTACCACAAACAAAAATCAAAACGGAGGAAAGAAAATGGATAAAAAATATGAGAGGTTTGACCTCAGAATTGAATACAAAAGCTTTGTCGGTGATAAGCCGATTGTTATAATTTCAAATTTACCGCTTTCTCAGCTAATTGCCGAGTATCCCGAATTAAATGCAAGTCAATTTCAGCTTTACACACCTGCAGAGTGGAATGAAGTAAAGTCGGTTTTCACTGCATCTTGGAATAACAATATGAAATACAAAATGCGTGATATTCGCCATGCTGATATGGACGGATATCTTGAAGGCGATACCGAGCAGATAATTAAAAATATTGAAACCTCTACCGTGGAGGATAAGGCACTTGCAAATTTTGATAAAGAATCACTTTTGTCAGCTTTGGAATGTCTTAACGAAAATCAGAAAAGACGTATCACTCTGTATTATTTTCATGATCTTACATATCGGCAGATAGCTGAAATTGATAGTGTTTCAGACAAGTCAGTTCGGGAATCAATTTCTGGTGCAATAAAAAAATTGAAAAAACTTTTATAAATACCCCTCTCAAACAGCCTCTCTCTGTTAGTAAAAGTGAAAGGGTAAAAAAGAACCCTTTCAAAAGTCCCACGAAGTGAGACTATGGTAACTTTAAAACTGAATAACAGCATCAGAAATACGTTAATCTCACAGCCGGTATAAAATCTCGGCAGCCACCGAAGAATTACGCTTGCGATAAATTTTTCTTCAGCCTTTGAATAGCTTTCAAAGTCGGCGATGAAATGTGAGAGGATAATGATACTTCCGCCCAGCCACAGAATCAACCAATGGGGGCGGCTCTGGGAGAACCTCAGAGAGATGAGAAGTCTATGAGATAAAAAAGCTATTTATCGTTTCTGATGTTCCGCCGTAACGGATGTTGAGGACAAATATTACGGTGGCAAAACGAAATTATCAGGCAGGCTCTGTCCTGCCTGTTTTTACATAAAAACAGAAAGAGGAAGATAAATGGGTAATAAAAATACAAATTTAAATCACAACGGCATCACTGTTAATGCTGAGTCAGTAAAAATTCCTACAAATCATAAGTGCTATAAATGCATCTGGGCAAACACAGAATCCGGGCGGATATTTTGTTTCAGAAAACCATGCGTGAGGGAGGCAAAGAAAAATGGTAATTAAACGCGGAGATATATTTTATGCAGATCTAAACCCTGTTTTCGGTTCAGAGCAAGGCGGATATCGTCCTGTTCTTGTAATTCAAAATGACATAGGCAATCAGCACAGTCCTACAGTTATTGTTGTTCCGATTTCATCAGTCGGCAAGAAAGCCTATCTGCCTGTGCATATAAATATTTCAGATACCAAACTTTTGCCGAAGGACTCAGTTATTCTTCTGGAACAGATACGAACACTGGATAAAAAGAGGCTAAGTGAATATGTTGGTTCATTTGAATGCGAAATGATGCAGAGGATTGATAGGGCTATAAAAATAAGTGTGGGGGTAACGTGAACTGCTTTCACGTATAAAAATTGATTTTTTGTACTTAAGTACAAAATTTTGCTTACACAAAATCATCAATTTTTCAATAGGCAAGAATTCATAAAATGAAGGGAGATATTTATGATTAGATATGGACAGGCGGAATATGCAATATTTATCATGAAACAGGTTACCGAAAAGCTGAGAAATCAGAATATTATCACAGAAGAGCAGTACAGACAACTTACAGCTAAAAATCAGGATGATTGTTATAATCAGTTCTGCACAGCGAATGCCGCTTAATTTTGTTGGCTTTGGTGATAGCTATTCAATAAAAACTATGGTAATGTATGTAGTAAAAAAAGTGGGGTGAAAGTTTGAAAGATAAATCTTCCAAACCACGAGTTTTGTGCCTTTGAAGAATTAATTCTTCAATTTCCAATGCACCCTTCGGGTTCATCGGAAACCGTCACAAAACATCGCAAATAGTTAGAAAGGGAATGGTTATAAACATGAGCAATGTTACAGTTATTCAGCCAACAATATCAGATGAAAAAACAAAGATCCGCGTTGCTGCATATTGTCGCGTAAGTTCTGATTCAGCTGACCAGATAAATTCATTTATGGCACAGGTCACATTCTATGAAAATTTTCTTTCAGACAGCACAACACAACAATTTGTCGGAATTTATGCTGATGAGGGTATTACCGGCACAAGAATTGACAAGCGTGATGAATTTAAAAGGCTTATGCATGACTGCCGCAGAGGAAAAATCGATAGGATTATTACAAAATCCATATCCCGTTTTTCAAGAAATACAAAAGATTGCCTGACTTCAGTGCGAGAGCTCAAGGAGTTGGGTATTTCAGTTTTGTTCGAAAAAGAAGACATTGATACAGCAAATATGACAGATGAAATGATGATAACTCTTATGGGCGGTCTTGCACAGGAAGAATCGGTGTCAATTTCTAATAATGTTCGGTGGGGAATACGTAAACAAATGCAGAATGGAACATTTATAGCGTCCTCTGTTCCATATGGGTATAGACTCATTGATAAAAAGCTTATTGTTGTAAAATCAGAGGCGGAAGTTGTTAGAAAGATATTTCAGATGTACCTTGAAGGCAATGGCATAAATACAATTGCAGCTGAGTTACGCTCATTAGGCTTGGAAAGAGAAAATTCTGAATGGGGTAAAAATGCGGTAAGATATATTCTTTCAAATGAAAAATATATCGGTGAATCAACATTTCAGAAATGGTATATGACATCAACCTTGCCTTATAGGTGCAAAGAAAACAAGGGCGAACTCGACAAATATAACGTAACGGATCACCATGAGCGGATTATTTCAAAAGAAGTTTTTCAATCGGTGCAAAAACTTATTAAAAAGAGGGGAGAAGTAAAAGTCGGAAATACATATTCTCAGTGCCCACTTTCGGGTAAAATATATTGCGGAGAATGTGGTACATTGTTTAAATTCAAGCAACGCAGAACCTATGGATGCTGGGTGTGCAGACGACATGATGAAAGTGCAGAGAACTGCTCTGCAAAACAAATTTCGGAATTGGATGTTTATAACACTTTCGTATGCCTTTACAATAAGCTGAAACAGAATTACAAGCAAATTCTTCTGCCACTGCGGTCACAGCTACAGGAGCTTAACCTGAAGAAATTCAGCGGAAACAATAATGTGCTTGATATTCATAAGGAAATCGCTCAGTTTAAAGAACAGACTCATGTGCTTGCAAGGCTTAAAACAAAAGGATTTCTTGATGATGTAAAATATTACGAACAGACAAATGAGATTACTTCAAAGATAAATAAGCTTCAGCAAAAACTTCGTCAGCTGACTCAAAGCGATGATGAGGACGATATTATTGAACAGATTTCATTGCTGATATCAATTCTTGAAAAAGATAATAATATGCTTACGGAATTTGATGATAATATCTTTGAAAGCGTGGTTGAGAAAATTATTGTCAAATCGCAGACAGAACTTGAATTTCAGCTTATCGGCGGAATGAAATTTAAAGAAAAATGTTGAGAAATCGTGTTGATTGTGGTATAATAAATGAAAGGTGGTGCTGATATGGCAAAGTTTAAAGACACAATTTCTGCAAATGGTAATGAAATAGCTATTATTTCAGATGGAATTGATAATGACTATATCTCTCTTACGGATATAGCAAGATATAAAAGTGCTGAACCAAAGGATGTAATAAAAAATTGGATGCGTTCAAAATCCACAATTGAATTTTTGGGGTTATGGGAAAAACTCAATAATCCTAATTTTAAAGGGGTCGAATTCGACTCCTTTAAAAATGAAGCAGGTGCAAATGCTTTTACTATGTCTCCACAGAAATGGATCGAAAGCACAGATGCTATTGGGGTAATTTCCAAGTCTGGCAGAAATGGCGGAACTTTTGCTCATAAAGATATCGCATTTGAATTTGCTTCATGGGTATCAGCTGAATTTAAGCTGTATATTATCAAGGACTATCAAAGGCTGAAAGCTGATGAAAGCAACCGTTTGTCTTTGGATTGGAATGTTAAGCGAACGCTTGCCAAAATAAATTATAAAATACATACAGATGCAATTAAAGAGAACATTATTCCAAAGTGTGTTACTGAACAGCAGAAAAAATATTCATATGCATCGGAAGCGGATATATTGAATGTCGCATTGTTTGGCATGACAGCGACAGAATGGAAAAAGTCAAATAGTGAACTAAAGGGTAATATCCGTGATTATGCAACTGTTCAGCAACTTGTAGTGCTGACTAATCTGGAAAGCTTGAATGCTGAATACATACGTCAATGTTTATCGCCAAATGAAAGACTTATGAAACTCAATGAAGCGGCAATTAATCAAATGAAGTCGCTGTCGGGTAATTTTAGCGTAAACAGACTTGAGAGTAAATAGAGAAAAATGTGCTTTGTGAACAATTCACAAGGCGCATTTTTTGTGACTTTAGTAATAGATATTCCGTACGGAATGTGGTATTGTTGTAATGAAAATTAGGAGGCGATAAAATGAAGAAAAACAGAATCCTTCCCTTCGGCTACTGCATGCAAAACGGGGAAATCATTCCACAGCCTAAAGAAAGTGAAGCTGTCAAGCAGATTTTTATTTCTTACATAAACGGCGAATCTTTAAGCAATATCGCAGATATGATGACAGCTAATAATATTTCTTATCATGAATGCTCTGAAAAGTGGAACAAGAATATGATTAATCGTATACTTGAAAATGAAAAATATCTCGGTAATGATGAATACTTACCGATTATCTCACAGGAAGACTTTACACTTGCCAATGCCAAAAAACAAAAAAAATCCACTAAAGTATGTGTTATTTCTGATGAACTGAATATAATCCGTGAAAGAACTTTTTGCAAGGAATGCGGAAAACGCTTAATTCGTATTGGAGGTAATAACCGTTCTGAAAAATGGGACTGCAGAAATGCAGAATGTTCAAGGCTGGGATTTCGATTAACTGACAATATACTTATTGGATCAGTGCTTAATGTACTAAATGCTGTAATTGCAAATCCAAAGCTACTAATTGCTCCACAGACTGAAAATACATATCAGCCGGATATGACGATAACACGTCAGATAAATGAAATAGACAGGCTAATGGAAAATCCGGGTGTAAATTATGAAAGTGCAAAAGCTGAAATTGTAAAGCTTGCAGAGTTAAAATATAACTGCTGTAATTATGATGACAGTCCACAGAAAACAGAACAGTTACTGTCTTTGATTTCTGAAAGAGAACAACTTAATACGCTTGATATTGACTTATATAAATCCACAGTTTCACGGATTTATATAAGTCATTTTAATTTTATAGAGGTTGAATTTATAAACGGAAAAGTAATAAAAACTATTTTTGAAAGTGGTAATAAGTTTGAAAGATAAATCTTTCAAACTACGAGTTTTATGCCTTTGAGGAATTAATTCCTCAATTTCCGATGTACCCTTTGGGTTCATCAGAAACCGTCACAAAACATCGAGAAAGGAATGGTTATATTAATGACAGCTCAGAATGTTAAAATAATTCCCGCAACAACGAAAACAGCAGAAGGCAGAAATAAGTACCATCAGCTTAGTGTTGCTGCTTACTGCCGAGTTTCTACCGAACAGGAAGAACAGCAAAACAGCTACCAAGTTCAGATTGCATATTACACTGATAAAATCAATTCAAATAAGGAATGGTCACTTGCCGGAATTTTTGCTGATGAGGGCATTTCGGGAACACAGGCAAAGAAACGTCCAGAATTTCTTCGAATGATTAGGCTGTGTGAAAAAGGGAAAATTGACCTTGTGCTTTCAAAATCAATTTCAAGATTTGCACGAAATACTGTTGACTGTCTTGAATATGTAAGAAGGCTCAAAGAAAAAGGTATTGGGGTTATTTTTGAAAAGGAAAATATCAATACTCTCACTATGACCAGTGAATTTATGATTGCTTTATACGGAAGCTTTGCACAGGCAGAAAGCGAATCAATCAGCAAAAATGTTACCTGGGGCAAGCAAAAAGCTTATGCTGATGGGAAAGTTGCTTTTCAGTATAAACATTTACTGGGTTATAAAAAAGGCTCTGACGGAAATCCGGAAATTGTTCCCGAAGAAGCTGAAACTGTTAAAATGATATTTGAAATGTTCCTTGACGGATTGAGCTATGTGGATATTTGTGACAGGCTGAATGCTCTTGAAAGAAAAACTGCCCATGGCAATACTGAATGGCACAGGGACTGTATCGGTAATATTCTAAAAAATGAAAAGTACGTTGGCGATGCGTTATTGCAAAAAACTTTCACAGTTGATTGCATAACAAAAAAGGTACAGAAAAATAACGGGGAACGTCCTATGTACCTAGTTTCAAATCATCATGAGGCAATAATTGACCGAGATATGTTCAATCGTGTTCAGCAAGAGCTTGCAAGGCGAGTTTCTAAGCGTAAAACTTCTGATAAAACTATAACCCAGCAAGGCAAATATTCAAGCAAATACGCACTTTCCGAACTTCTTATATGTGGTAACTGCGGTTCACCATATCGCAGAGCAGTATGGACTTCAAGAGGGAAACGGCAAGTTGTATGGCGGTGCATAAGCCGACTTGAACACGGGAAAAAATACTGTACTCTATCACCGACAATGCACGAGGAAAAGCTTCAGACTGCGATTTTACAAGCGGTAAATGAATACCTTGGCTGTCGTGATGAAATTGCTAAAATACTGAAAGCCAATATTGGTACTGTACTTGAATGTCAGGGGCAAGAGAAAATATTGTTTCTTGAAAAACGGCTTGGTGAACTTGATAATGCAAGAAATGATATAATTGCACTGATTGCATCTGGTGGCTGTGATGAAGAAAAAATGGACACGGAATTTGCAAAACTTTATACAGAGGAACATGCTATAAATGAGCAGTTATTAGAACTGAAGGGAAAAATCAAATTATCGGCAGATACTAAAAATAAGATAGATACTGCAATGAATATGATTGAGAATGAAAAATTCGAACTTGAGTTTTTCGATAATGTCATTATCCGCAAGCTGATTGAATGTATAAAAGTCCTTAACAAAACGGAGATCCTTATAATCTTCAAGGGCGGAGTTGAGGTTAAGGCAGAGATTGAATAATAATAAATAGCTTTACGGTCTGCAGAAAGTGCAGATCGTTTTTTATTGCAGGAGGTGATGAATTTATATGCCAAATAATTATGACGGTATCAAAACACAGAAGTTCGGTATTGAGGTTGAAATGACAGGTATAACCCGTGGAAAAGCTGCAAAGGTTGTTGCACAATTTTTTAATACCGAGGCTGAGCATTTCGGTGGGAGCTATGATATGTACAGAATTACAGACTCACAGGGCAGAACATGGAAAATCATGTCCGATGCAAGTATTCGCTGTACGAAAAAAGACGGCACTTCCGCAACAAAAATGTATTCGGTAGAATTCGTAACTCCTGTATGCCAATATGATGATATTGAGGATATTCAGCAGATTATTCGTGATTTGCGTACAGCCGGCGGTATCTGCAACGACTCAACAGGTATTCATATCCACATAAATGCTGAGCCTTATGATGCGAAAACACTCCGAAATCTTGTTAACATTATTTCAAGCAAGGAAAATATGATTTACCGAGCCTTACAAGTTGATTATGGTCGGCAAAACTACTGCAAAAAGGTGGACAGGGATTTTCTTGAAAGGATTAATAAAGAAAAGCCCTCCACTATGGAGAAACTGAAAAATTTGTGGTATAACGGTCATGATGGTTCGGGTGTTCATTACCACAATTCAAGGTATCATCTGCTAAATTTGCATTCTGTCTTTTCAAAAGGAACAGTTGAAATTCGTGCATTCAACAGCACTCTTCATGCCGGAGTTTTACGCTCATACTTAATTCTCTGTCTTGCGATAAGCAATCAGGCTTTACAGCAAAAATCTGCTCAGTGTCGGGAAACACTGAGCAGTAATGAAAAATACACGTTTCGAACATGGCTTTTGCGACTTGGATTGATTGGTGATGAGTTCAAGAACTGCAGAAGTCATTTACTTTCCCATCTTGACGGCTGTATTGCATGGAAAAATCCAGAGGATGCTATTGCTCAGCGTGAAAGGTTAAAACAAGAGCGTATTACCCAGCAGGGGCAAAATGTCGAGCCTGTGTCGGCTTCTCAGGAAGAATCCGTGATAACACCCGATGAAAATGAAACTGCCGTTGTAAGCGGATTTGAGGAAGAAAATGAAGAAAGCTTTGAAATGAGTATGTAAAGTATGAAAAACAAAAACTTCGAATATAGGAAGGACGATTACAAAATGAAAAATAAAACGCTATATATTGCCTATGGCAGTAACATCAATCTTGAACAAATGGCATGCCGATGTCCCACAGCCACAAAGTTCGGATCTGGGACAATTTCAGATTATGAGTTGCAGTTCCGTCGGGTTGCTACAATTGAACCAAAGGTGAATTCAGAAGTTCCAGTTTTGTTGTGGGAGCTTGAACCAAGCGATGAAAAAAGCCTTGACAGATACGAGGGATATCCTAATTTTTATCGCAAAGAATATTTTGAGCTGGAGATTGATGGCGAAACCCGTGAGGCAATGGCTTACGTTATGAATGGCGGACAAATTAATGTTCCTTCAGAAGCTTACTACAATGGTATTGAAAAAGGATATATTGATAATGGGCTTGACATCGCTTATCTTGAAAAAGCTTTGGAACAGGCATATCAGACGGTTCAGGAATTTCAAAATTGTGAAGAAGGTTTTCAATTTGAGTTTGAGTAATTAGTGTAATGATTTTTCAAGTTGGAAACTAATTTTTAAAATCACTTTATTTTTTGTTAAATCGAATGGCTTTAACAGGACAATTATCAATTGCTTTATTAAGTTTTTCATCATCAAGGATCAAATCGTATTTTTTAACTTGTGCCTTTTTGCTGCTTATTTCAAAAAGTTCAGGATAATTCTTTACGCACAACGAACAACCCATGCAGGCATTTCGATTTATTATTACACCTTCTGGTTCAGATGTGGGTTCACTTGGTAAATCTTCATCTTTGACAATCTTTGAAGCTATCCACGAAAAAACAACAATAGCAATAACAGTGAGGAGCCAACGAACTGCCATGAATTTCATACCCAGAAATTTTACTTCATTCAGAAGCATCGGAAATTTAATAACTGCCCAGGAGCTGAGTATTATAACAATATTTTTTATTGACGCTCCTTTTTTGTGCAGCATAATGCAGAATGGAAAAGCAGCATAAATAGGTCCGGCAGATATTCCTCCAAGAAGGAATGATAAAATAACGCCTTTTGATTTTGATTGTTTTCCAAGATACTTCATTATAGTTTCTTTTGGCACCCATACATCAAGTAAAGCTGTCAGAACAAAAATGACGGGCATAATCATAAGCATTTCTTTTAAATAGTACCCACTGTTGCCTACCGCAGTTATACCAGTTTCGGGTTTAAGAATAAATATTAATGCATAAGCAATAATGATTATTGCTGTAAATAAATTTTCTTTAAGTATTTTTGTAATCTTTGTCATATTATCACCCCCATAACAAGTGCTATAGCAATAGCAAATACGAAGCTAAGTCCATTTCTTACAATTGTAAATTTTGTCCCGAATTCTTTCTTTTCAAGTGGAAATGTAACAATTCCAACCATAGTTAGCGTTGTTAAAAAAGCGACAGAAGGGACAATTCCAACACCTGCATCAACAAGTGTTCCGACAAGAGGAAATGCTATAAACGCCGGAATGAGAGTGATTGTTCCAAATATTGCTGATGCAATAGTGGCAACTAGAACATTTTGTTTTTCAACAAACACAGCAATTTGATTAGGCGGGAGCAATGCTAAAATAATGCCTATGAGTAAAATAATTGATAATATACTGAGAATCATATTTTTGCCCATACCAAATGCCATTTTTAGTGCCGTTTTTGTTTTTTCTTTGTTTTTTGCCAAAGAAAAAGCAAGGAATATAATCGTTCCTACCCAAATTGATATAGTAAATATATCCATTGAAAATCCTCCTTTATTATTTGATAATCCAATTATAATTGGTATATACATATTATTATAGACACCAATGTTTCTTTTTGATATAATATAAAAAAGGGGGATATTATGAACGAACTTGAATTTATAAAATCTGTTCCAATTATTAAATCCGTTAATGGTATCGAGTCGCTGGTTTCTCAAGGTAAAATCATAATTAAAAAGTATTCAAAAGGTGAAACATTATATAATCAAGGCAGTTTGTGTAGTTCTCTCGATATTGTTGTTACGGGTAGTCTTACAGCTTATTCTCTTACCGAAAGTGGTTCATCAACAATAATGTTTGAATTTAAAAAAGATAGTATTATTGGTGCAAATCTGTTATTTGCCGTCAATAATATCTACCCTCTTAACATATATTGTTCATCCGAATGTAGGCTTATCCATATAGAGAAAACAGCTGTAGAAATATTACTTCACGATTACGATTTTGTAATGTTATACATTAAGTCCTTGTCTCAAAATTCTCTTGGACTTAATCATAAAATTGCCATGTTTTCACGAAAAACACTTCGTCAGAATATTATTGAGTATTTAATACAGCAGTCAATTGCTCAGCATTCGCAGACAGTGTATTTGCCTTTCAGCAAAAAAGAATTTGCCGATTATCTTGGAGTTCAGCGCCCTTCACTTTTCAGAGAAATGAAAAAAATGCAGCTTGACGGCATTATCATCATAAATAACCGAAATATAACAATTATAAAGACTTGAATTAGTGAGTAGGAATTAGCACGCTTCAATTATGCAAATAGTTAAAACTTGGCTATGTCTTTCTTGACATAAGCTCATAATCAAGTTATAATAAAAATACGATAGAAAACGGAGGTACACTATGGCACGACCAGTGAAATGGAGAAAAATCGAAAATATACCGACGGTACCGTATTTTGTGCCGTCTGAAAAAGATATTGATGAGATACCGGGGAATGTTTTAAAGCTTGAAGAGCTTGAAGCGGTTAGACTGAAAGACCTTGAGGGACTTGAACAGGAAGAATGTGCACAGAAAATGCAAGTATCAAGACCAACCTTTCAGCGTATTCTTATTTCTGCAAGAGAAAAGATTACAGACAGCCTTGTTAATGGAAAAACACTCAAAATTGAAGGCGGTAATTTTACAAGAAATATATGTCCTGTGAAATGTGCAGATTGCGGTAAGGAATGGTCAGAAAGCTTTGAGAAGCTGGAGATAATAAAAAACGGTGAATATACCTGTCCGTCTTGTGGTTCAAGTCATGTTGAATGCATTAAAAAATGTGGTGGAAAGTTTTGTGATAAAAATTGCCGACGTCATTGCGGTGAAATATAAGAACCCGTTCTCATAGGCATCTATGAACATCTTTTAGGCAAATTTTTTTGATTAGTGCGTTAAAAATTCTTGTCATACGTAAGTATGCCTGCGAATTTTTGCCTTGTACTCAATAAAATTAAGCGCTAAAATCTGCACACATTTCCTATGAGAACTGGTTCTAAATATACTTCCGGTTGTTTTTTAAGACAGCCGGTTTTTTTTATAATTAGTTATTGACATATGACCAAAACTATGATATTATATTTATGGACATATGTTCATAAATATTTTGAGGAGGTGATTTTATGCCAGGAATGGACGGTACAGGGCCAATGGGTTTTGGAGCACAATCTGGAAGAGGCAGCGGCTTATGCAGAAATACTTCAGGAAATGCAATGTTCGGGTGCGGACAAGGTTTTAGAAGAAACTGTTGTAATTTTCCTTCAGGAAATGCAGAAAGCCTAAAGCAGTACGAAAAGCAACTTGAAAAAAGACTCAGTGAAGTAAGAAGACAGATTGAAAAATAACAGTCATTATCGAAAGAGGGCAGAAAATACTGCTCTCTTTCATTTATATATTGACATATGACCAAAATAGTGATAAAATATTGAGCATAAGACCAAAACATAAAAGAGGGTTTATGATGAAAATAAGTATTTTAACTGAAAACAGAACAAGCAAAGGAAAGTTTCTTGCAGAGCATGGTTTATCTGTATTCATTGAATTTAATGATATGAATATTCTGTTTGATACAGGACAAACAGATGTGTATTGTCATAATGCAAGCTTTATGGGTGTTGATTTAAGCAAAACAGATTGCATTATTTTGAGTCACGGACATTATGACCATTGCGGTGGCTATGTGCATTTTCCAGTGAAAGAAAAATACCCTGTTACTTATCTTCGGGAAATGGCTTTTGAAAGAAAGCTTACAAAAGATAAAAATGGTTACAGAGAAATAGGAATACCATGGAAGTACGAAAATTACAAAGATAAAATAGTTTTTACTGACGAAAAAATGCATATAGCAGAAAATATTTATCTTTGTTCAGATATACCTTTTACTGTGCCGTTTGAAGAGCCGTTTAAAGGTTTGTTTGTTCTGAATGGTGAAGAGAAAATAACGGACAGAATGCAGGATGAGCAGATGCTTGTTATTGACACTGAAAAAGGACTTGTTATTTTTATCGGATGCAGTCATCCTGGAATTGCAAACTGCCTAAGCTATGCTAAAAAGCTTTTCCCTGACAAGAAAATAAATACGGTTTTTGCTGGAATGCATCTTGAGGTCGTAAGTGATGAAAGATTTGAAAAGACCGTTGATTTCCTTAAAAAACTTGATATTCAAAGAATTATACCCGTTCATTGCACTGGAGTTATCAAAGCATGTGAAATGAAGCGCATTTTGGGAGAACATTGCAGTATTTATGGTGCTGGTGATAGTTTTGAAATATAACATAAAAGGAAGAAAATACATTGGTTCATACTTATAAATTAAACGATTGCTTTATAGCGATTGACGGAAACAGCGGAAGCATTCATCTTCTGGATGAAATAACTTATGATATACTGAAAGACTCAGAGGAATTGTCTGAGCTGTCAGAAATAATACAAAGATTAAATAAAAAGTATCCTTTGAATGAAATTCAAGATGCTTACAATGAAATAATTGAGCTTAAAAATGATGATGTTCTTTTTACGGAAAATCAAGATTTAGAAAAGCTGGCACATTCAAAAAATATTGATACAAGTGTTAAGGCAATGTGCCTTCATGTATCACATGACTGTAATTTAAGATGCGAGTATTGTTTTGCATCTGAGGGAGATTATAACTGCGGACGAAAACTGATGAGTATAGAAACAGCGAAAAAAGCTGTGGATTATCTTATTGAAAATTCAAGTGGCAGATCAAACATTGAAATAGATTTTTTCGGAGGAGAACCGATGATGAATTTTGATGTTGTAAAAGAAACGGTTGCATATGGAAGAAGTCTTGAAAAAAGTACCGGTAAGCATTTTTGGTTTACGACAACCACTAATGGTACTTTGATGAATAAGGAACGAATTGACTTTATAAACGAGAATATGGACAATGTCGTTATCAGCGTTGACGGACGAAAAGAAGTACATGATAAAATACGACATGACTGTGCAGGAAACGGCAGCTATGATAGAATAATACCCAATGCTAAAGAACTTGTTGAAGGAAGAAACGGTAAAAGCTATTTTATAAGAGGTACTTTTACTGCTAAAAACAAAGACTTTTCTAATGATGTTATGCACCTTGCAGATTTAGGCTTTAAGGAAATATCTGTTGAGCCTGTTGTAGGTTCGGGAGGTGATTTGTATTTTACAGAAGCAGATGTTCCAGAATTATTAGCTGAATATGAAAATCTTGCATTTAAATATCTAGACAGATTAAATAAAGGCGATGATTTCCGCTTTTATCATTTCAATATTAATCTTTATGACGGACCTTGTCTGTTTAAAAGAATAACTGCTTGTGGTGCAGGATATGAATATGTTGCGGTCGACCCTGACGGAAAGATTTTTCCATGCCATCAATTTGTAGGTCATGATGAATTTTCAATAGGTGATATAAATAATGGCATAACAAAACCTGAACTCAGTAAAGAATTTCAGCAGAATAATATTTTCAAAAAGCCAAAATGCTGTGAATGTTGGGCAAAGCTCTTCTGCTCTGGCGGATGTCATGCAAATGCATTTTTTACAAACGGCAGTATTTATGAGCCTAATGAATTAAGCTGTACTTTGCAGAAAAAGAGAATAGAATGTGCTGTAATGATTCAAATTAAGCTTGAATCTGAAAAAGCAGAAAAAGAGGAGAAAAATTATGTTTTGCTGTAATTTTTCAGACAAGGTGTTAGAACATTTTATGACTCCGAGAAATTCAGGGAGTATGGTTGACGCTGACAGTATCGGTACAGCAGGAGATCCGGCATGCGGTGATAGTTTGATTTTATATATCAAAGTTAAAGACAATATCATTGAAGATATAAGCTTTATGGTTTTTGGATGTGTAGCTGCAATTGCAACAAGCAGTATGTCAACAGAACTGGCTAAAGGAAAATCGTTGGACGAAGCTTATAAAATTACTGATAAAGATATTGCAGATGCTCTTGATGGTTTGCCTGAACAAAAAATGCACTGCTCAGTACTTGGAGCAACTGCACTAAAAAATGCCATAGATAATTATTATTCAAAAATAAACGGAAAGTGAGATTTTGATATGGAAAAGAAAAGTGCCAATATGAAAACATGTTTACAGCCTGCACCAAAGGTTTTAGTATCATGCAGAGGACTTGATGGTGAGGATAACGTTCTTGCTGTGGGATACTGTGGAAATTGCAGCTATGCACCGCCAATGGTTATGGTGGGAATTGTTCCGTCAAGGTATTCCTATAAAATGATTAAGGAATCAGGCTGTTTTGTAGTAAATCTTGTTGATGCAAGTTATCAGAAAGAATTCGATTATCTTGGTAAAAACAGCAAGCGTGATGGCGATAAGCTTAAGGAAATGAATATTAAGCTTGAAAATGCCAAAATTGTTAATGCACCGATAATGTCAGATTGTCCTGTTAATATTGAATGTACGGTTGTGGATTCTATTGTTACAGGTTCTCATGAAATGTTTATTGGCAAAGTTGAATATGTTCATGCGGATAAATCAATAGTTGATAATGAAGGCAATTTAGATTTTTCTAAAATTAATTTTATAAAATAGTTAGGAGAATTTAATATGTCAGAAAATAACAAGTCTTGTTCGGAGGAATGTTCAAAGGAATCATGCGAGGAATGTAGTAAAAGTCCTGAAAGCTTGATTGAGAAAACGCATGAGTTTAACTCTATAAAAAAAGTAATTGGTGTTGTCAGTGGCAAAGGCGGTGTTGGCAAATCAATCGTTACTTCAATGCTAGCGGTTCTCATGAACAGAAAAGGCTATAAAAGTGCTGTTCTTGATGCTGATGTAACAGGGCCATCAATTCCAAAAATATTTGGTATTAAAGAAAAAGCACAAAGCAATGAATTAGGTTTATTCCCAGCAAAAAGCAAAACAGATATAGGAATTATGTCTGTAAACCTTTTGCTTGAAAATGACACAGATCCAGTAGTATGGAGAGGGCCTATAATTGCAGGAACTGTAAAGCAGTTCTGGACAGACGTGCTTTGGGGTGATGTGGACTATATGTTTATAGATATGCCGCCGGGAACCGGTGATGTTCCTCTTACTGTATTTCAGTCAATTCCTGTTGACGGTATAATTATTGTAACATCACCACAGGAGCTAGTTTCTATGATTGTAGAAAAGGCTGTAAAAATGGCTCAAATGATGGATATCCCAATATTGGGACTTGTAGAAAATATGAGCTATTTCAAATGTCCTGACTGCGGAAAAGAAATAAGTATATTTGGAGAAAGTCATATTGAGAGGATAGCCACAGATAATAATATTACAAATATAGCAAAGCTTCCTATAAATCCGAAAATTGCAGCGGCATGCGATAAGGGAGTAATTGAACTTTTTGATGGAAATTGGCTTGATAATATTGCGGACAATTTTGAAAAAATGATTGATTCGGAGAAATAACATGGCAGATTACTCAAAAAAGGCAATGGACTTATTTAAACAGGGATATAACTGCTCGCAGGCGGTATTTATTGCATTTTGCGATAAAACAGGGCTTGATGAAGAAACTGCTTTAAAAATTTCGTCTTCCTTCGGTGGAGGAATGGGCAGACTTCGTGAAGTGTGCGGAGCAGTAACAGGTATGTTTATGGTTGCAGGAATGATGTACGGTTATTCTGACCCAAAGGATAATAAAGCCAAAACCGAACATTATAAACTTATTCAAAAGCTTGCAAATAAATTTAAAGACGAAAACGGATCTATAATATGCCGTGAACTATTGGGACTTGGTGCAGGCGCAGATAAACCTGTTCCGGAACTTCGAACACAGGAATATTACAAAAAGCGTCCATGTGCAGAGCTTGTGGGCTGTGCGGCAGGAATTATGGAAGAATATATTAAGGAGAGAGAAAATGAAAATTGCATTACCTGTTGAAGAAAAGATACTGAATACACCAGTGTGTGTTTCATTTGGAAGAACCCCACTATTCGTGATATTTGATACCGAAAATGGTGAGTTTGAATTTATTGATAACAGTGCTGCTGCAAGTCAGGGCGGTGCAGGGATAAAAGCTGCACAGCTTCTTGCAGATAAAGGAGCTAAAGCAGTTATTACATTCCGATGCGGTGAAAATGCAGCAGCGGTATTAAAACCGGCAGAAATTACGCTGTACAAGGCTGTTGATGGAACTGCCTTTGATAATATTGAAAAGTTCAGGTTAGGAGAATTATCGCATTTGAATGATATTCATCCGGGCTTTCATAATCACGGAGGCAAAGAATAATGCAGATTGCTGTTCTCAGCGGTAAAGGTGGTACAGGTAAAACTTTTATTTCTGTCAATCTCGCATGTGTTACTGAAAATGCGGTATATGTTGATTGTGATGTAGAAGAACCGAACGGACATCTTTTCTTCAAGCCTGAAATTACAGCAAAACAGCCTGTTTCTGTGAGCGTTCCGGAATGGGATGAAAGCAAATGTACATTTTGCCGTAGGTGTGTGGATTTCTGCCGATACAATGCACTTGCCATGATAAAAGACAACCTTTATGTTTTCAATGAAGTATGTCATTCCTGCGGCGGCTGTATGATACTTTGCCCTCAAAAAGCAATAACTGAAAAGCCACGTGAGATAGGCATTGTAGAAACAGGAAAATCAGGTGAAGTTACCGTTCTGACAGGCTGTCTTAACACGGGTGAGGTTTCTGGTGTGCCTGTAATAAAAGCACTGCTTGAAAAGCTTGACGGAATCAGTGACACAATTATTGACTGTCCTCCGGGAAGTGCTTGTGTTGTCATGGAGAGCATAAAAAAAGCTGATTATTGTATTCTTGTTGCAGAGCCAACATTGTTCGGAGTGCATAATTTTCAGATGGTATATGAGCTTGTAAAGCAGTTTAAAAAGCCGTTTGGAGCAGTTCTGAACAAATGCATTGACGGTGAAAATCCTGCTGAAAATTTCTGTATAGAAAATAGCATTCCCATACTCTCAAAGTTTCCTTATAATGATGAGCTGGCAAAAATCAATTCATCAGGTCTTATTGCAGCGCGTGAAAATGTGGAATTTGCAGAGCAGTTTAGACAGCTTTTATCGGCAGTAAAGGAGGCGGTTTTGTGAAACAGCTTCTTGTATTAAGCGGAAAGGGCGGAACAGGTAAAACAACGGTTTCGTCAGCTTTAATTGCACTAAGCGGAGCAAAAGCCTTTGCTGACTGTGATGTTGATGCACCTAATCTTCATCTTGTAACAGCACAGGATATCAAGCCGCAGACAAGTGATTATTATGGATTTCAAAAAGCCTATATAGATTCTGAAAAATGCATAAAATGCGGATTGTGCGAAGAAACCTGCCGATTTAATGCGATACATGATTTTGCTGTGAATGTTTCGGAATGTGAGGGCTGTGCAGTTTGCTCAGAAATATGTCCTGTTAATGCAATTAAAATGCTGGACTTTTCATCTGGCGAGATGATGTTATATAAAGATGAAGTCAGAGCATTTTCAACTGCAAAGCTTAAAACTGGAAGCGGAGCGTCGGGTAAGCTTGTGACAGCGGTAAAAAAACAGCTTAAAGACAATTCGCACAATTCTGAATTTGCAATAATAGATGGTTCACCCGGAATAGGTTGTCCTGTTATTGCATCAATTAGCGGTGTCAATATGGTTATGATTGTTGCGGAGCCTACTGTTTCGGGAATTCATGACATGAAAAGAATTATTGAAACAGCAAAGAAATTCGGCACAAAATGCGCTGTATGTATCAATAAATATGATGTTAATGAGAGCAAGTCCGATGAAATTGAGGAATACTGCAATTCAATAGACATAAAAGTTTTTGGCAGAATACCGTATGATAAAACTGTTTCACATGCAGTAAATAATTGCAGAAGTATAGCTGAATATCCCGAAAGTCAAGCTGCGAAAGCGATTTCAGAAATATGGGATAAAATAAAAAATATATTATTTTAAGGAGAGATTATTATGAAAATAGCAACAGCAAGCGAAGGTAAAATGGTAACGGAGCATTTTGGACATTGTGAGGGTTTCAACATTTTTGATGCCAATAGCGGAAAAATAACAGGAAGTGAATTTGTACCTAATCCAGGACACAGACCAGGTTTTCTCCCAGTTTTTCTTGCTGAAAAAGGTGTTAAGGTGATTATCTCAGGTGGAATGGGACAGGGCGCAATCGACATATTCAACGAAAAAGGCATTGAAGTTATAACTGGTGCGTCAGGCGTTGCTGAAGATGTGGTTAATAGTTACTTACAGGGCAAGCTTAAATCAACAGGCTCAGTTTGCCATGAACATCAGCACCATGATGAGTGCGGAGAATAACTTAAAAAATAAAAAAAAGAAAGAGATATGCCATTAGTGAGCATATCTCTTTTATTTTTATAATCCTAATCCGTATTGAACGGCAAGCGAAACAATTGAAATTGCTGTCCAACACAAAAACCCCAGAAGAATCGGCTTTAATCCGTTTTTTATTAGCTTAATAATATTTGTATTAAGTCCGATTGCTGTCATTGCCATTACAATTATAAATTTGCCTGTCTGAGAAAGAAAATGCGTTATCTCTGTCGGAATAGGCAGAAAGGTTCTTATTACCGAAGCCGCTATAAATCCTAAAACAAACCAAGGAAAGATTTTTATAAAGTTGTAATCCGAGCTTTTATCTGTGCTTCTTTTTGAAGTAATAAATGCGAGTATAAGTGTAATTGGAACAATCATTAGCGTTCTTGTTAGCTTTACAATAACTGCAAGATTTCCTGCACTGTCGCTGAAAGCGTATCCTGCTGCAACAACCGAAGATGTGTCATTCACAGCTGTTCCAGCCCAAAGACCGAATGTGTGATCAGTCATACCAAGCAGATGTCCGAGGAATGGAAATAAAAACGCTGCAATTACATTAAAAAGAAATATAGTTGATATTGAACGAGCAATTTCCTCATCTTTTGCTTTTAT
>QKJV01000193.1 GCA_003249165.1 Desulfobulbaceae bacterium
TTTTTTTGGTGACGGCACTGGCTGGTTGTGCTGAGCCTCGAAGTGGTAAAGTCGTTTCAGTGCTCAGTCCGGATTTTTTCGGATTCGGTGAAGATTTAGCCCGGCAATTAGTGGCTAACAGGCAGGATAGTAGAAAAACCGGAGAACGTCTTATTCTCACCACTTTTGTTAACCTGGACGATCTTTATGAGACATCCGGTTTCGGCAGGGCATTGACGGAGTCACTTTCCACCAGTCTATTTAAACAGGGGTTTGGTGTTGCCGAAATACGAAAAGCCCCGGGTCTCTATGTGCAGAATGGGAGTGGTGAATTAACCCTGACTCGGGATGCTTCCCTTATTGCGCAAGAGCAGGAGGCACAAGCGCTTATTGCCGGAACATACTCGCTGACTCCGACGACGGTTATTGTGAATGTCAGGATGATTGATGCGGGATCTTCTGATGTAATTTCCGTCGGAGCGCTCGAATTACACCGAGGTACCAATATCAATTACCTGTTGTCAGAGAAGAAGGGGGCATTTATCGGACCCGTTTCAGCCTATGAACGATAGTGATCTTGAGTACGGACCTCTAGAGGTTGACCCGAATTGTCTAATTTGAAGAAAGAGGAGTAACTATGCGGTATTTTCCTGTTATATTTCTTTTGCTGTTTTTGTCTGGATGTGCCGGATTTTCCTCGGAAAAAGCGAAAGTAGAGACTGGTTCGCCTGTGGTCTATGTTCATCCGCTGGTTCCAGTGGCTGCAGAACTTGGCAGAGCATCAGTTGCTGTTTTGCCGTTTATTGTCCCCGAGGGGATCGAGGTCAATCAAGGCGAGAGAGTTGCCTTGCTTTTTCAGGATGTTTTATTAGGCAAGCAGGCGTTCCAGACGGTTAAGATGGGAAATAAACATTACGGAACGCTGGAAGAAGCCACTACCCTTGGCAAAGAGACGGGGACAGATCTTGTCCTTGCAGGACGAGTCAAATATCTGATAAGCGGAACGGAGCTTGGTGGTGCAAGAGTAGAACTTTCCGTTCGGATTATTGATGTGCAGGATGGCAAAACGATCTGGTATATCGAACAGGCCATGGATCAAAAAATGGATTATCCCGATGTTTCTCTTGGACACCGCCTTGGTTCTGTTTTCTCCACTCCTCCGGTGCGAGGCTCGGCCGGTGCCCCGACGGTGGCCAACATGTTGACGCATATAGCCGTTGATATTGCTGATGTCATGGCTGGGGCGCGGTATGTGGCGAGAAGAGAGAAAGGGTGATTGGGGGAATGCAGAAGCTCCGCAACTATTTCGTAATGCTGCCCAGAAACCATGAATTTTGTTATGTAAATGAGCAAAAGACGATTTTTTGGCTGCATCCCTCTCGATATACGTTTTCGAGAGGGATGCAAATTTTGCCGAAGCCGGGCCAGGGGAGAAAATTTTATCTTTTCAGAAAGGGATTGTTCAGCAAAAGTGTTTCTGCCCGGTCAGGACCAACGGAAAGAAGCATAACTGGCGTTTCAGTAAGATCCTCGATTCTCTTTACATAGTCTCGTGCGTTTGGGGGGAGATCATCAATACTGCGAACTGCGGAGATATCTTCCTGCCAGCCCGGAATTTCTTCATAAATAGGTTTTAGTTTCTGAGCTGTACGGATATTTCCGGGCATGGCGGTAAAAGATCTACCCTCAGCTTCATAAGAAGTGGCTATTTTAAGAGTTTTCTGGCCGCTGAGGACGTCAAGTTTGGTAATGGCAAGGCCTGTAATGCTGTTGAGGCGAATAGCCTCGTTGGCGACAACCGCATCCAGCCAGCCGCAGCGTCTTTTCCTTCCGGTCGTAGCTCCGAATTCCCCTCCTTTTCTCTGGAGAGCATCACCAGTGTCGTCAAAAAGCTCGGAGGGGAAGGGGCCCTCTCCCACGCGGGTTGTGTAAGCCTTCAAAATGCCAATAACCGAATCTATATATGTTGGTCCGAAACCCGAGCCGGTGCACGCATTTCCCGCCACAACGTTGGAGGAAGTTACAAAAGGATAAGTCCCGTGATCGATATCAAGCTGCGTGCCTTGCGCTCCTTCGAAAAGAATGTTCTTTCCCGCTTTGCGCCCCTCGTCGAGTTTTACAGAAACATTGTCAATATATGGAGCAAGTATTTCCGCATATCCTTGGAATTGGGAGTAGATTTCATCAAAAGAAACAGGGTCCACATTGTAATGGTCTGTGAGTATCCGGTTTTTTTCTTCAATATTGGCTTGGAGTTTGTCGCGGAACAGGTCGGCATCAAGCAAATCACCTGCTTTTATACCGCACCGTAATATTTTGTCGCCATAGCAGGGGCCGATGCCACGGCCCGTGGTGCCAATTTTGGCCCCTTTTTTCTTGGCCGCTTCGCTGCCAAGGTCTAATAGTTTATGGTACGGCATAATCAAATGAGCGCGTTCACTGATTGTCAGCCTCCCGGGAGTTACTGTCCGCCCACCTGCAGCAAGTTTGTCCATTTCTCCAAGCAGCACGCCTGGATCGATAACGACGCCGTTACCGATAAAACATTTTTTGTCCTCATAAAGGATGCCGGAAGGGATCAGGTGAAAAATAAATTGTTTGCCGTCAACCACCAATGTGTGTCCTGCATTGTTGCCACCCTGAAACCTGACAATATAATCCGCATAATGCGTCAGCAGATCAACAATCTTCCCCTTTCCTTCATCGCCCCACTGGGTGCCCACCACCACAACATTGGCCATTGATTTTACTCCTTGACTTGGAAATTGTTTTACCTTCTTAAAAAGTGACGGTGAACTTTAGCCAAAGAGCCCCGAAAAGTCAATCCACCAAGCAACTTGACACGAAAAATCAAATACCGTAGATTGGCTGAGTCATGGCATTGGTAAATTTGTTGCCCCTGCATGAGAAGATCTCTGTCTCGTGGGGGAAACGACTGCTTTCATAAAAAATTTCTTCCTTTCAAACCTTAACACATACATTGCAATGTTCGGCATCGGGTTCCCTGAATTTATTTTGATCATGGTTCTGGCTTTGATTGTAGTCGGTCCGGAAAAATTGCCGGATCTCGCCAAGTCACTTGCCAAACAACTTCTGGAGTTGAAAAAAACGGCCAATTCCCTCAAAGACTCATTGCAGGAAGAATTGAAAGAAGCCGAGCGCGCTGCTGAAGAGAGCGATAAAAGCCAAAACCCGCCGGCTGGGTCGTTACCCCCGGGCGATGAAAGCAGCGCCAAAAAAAATAGCGGTGAGCGTGATACGGTGATTGATGTCGAGCATCGTTCTGCCGAAGATGTTTATAAGGAAGCGGTTACTGCTGTTTCCCAACAAGATGAAACCCCTCAGTCTGGCCAGGCGGAAAAGAAGAACCAATGAGTCCGCTGGCCGATCATTTCGGTGATCATCTGAAAGAGCTGCGCCGCAGGGTGTCTATTGCTTTTGGCGCGGTTGTTTTCTGTTCGACTGCTGCCTATTTTTTTTCACGTCAGCTCTCGAGTTTACTGGTTGTCCCTCTTTTTAAGGCCAGCCCACAGCTTTCATCGCTGGTTTACACAAATCTTACCGAAGCATTCATCAGTTATTTGAAAATTTCGGTTTTGGTTGGCCTTATTGTAGCTTTCCCTATCGTTCTTTACGAGTTTTGGGCCTTTATCTCGCCCGGCTTACACAAGCACGAACAAAAGGTTGCCCTTGCCGTTGTTTTCTGGGCAACCCTGCTGTTTGGTGCCGGGGTATGTTTTGCCTATTTTGTCATCATGCCCCAGGCGCTTAAATATCTGATGAGCTTTGCAGGAGATAATCTTCAGGCGTTGCCCAAGCTGGATTCTTATCTGACTTTTTATATCCGCTCCTCGCTTGCCTTCGGTCTCTCTTTTGAAATTCCGTTTCTTATGGTAGCGGCAGATAGAACCGGACTTGTTAGCAAAGCCTATTTTGCCGGACAAAGGAAATATTTTTATATTGCTATCTTGGCGCTTGCTTTTCTGCTTGCCGCCGGGGATTTTGTCTCCACTCTCCTGCTGGCTTTGCCGCTTTTTGCTTTGTACGAAACGGGAATTCTCGTGATGCGTATTTTCGGGCGTTGAGCGGATGACTGATTTTTCCTGGTTATTTAGCTGAGGTTTCGGTCCTTGATCGGGATGTCCCCGAGTTCCTGTTTCAGCAGGCAGCAGGAAATACGATAAAGCGGCCTTCCATGTTCATCATAAGCAAGATTTCCTGGCTGGAGCAGTTTGTTCATTACACAACCTTCGGCAATATCAAGTGAGAAAAATCGGTCTTCCGTGAGGCCGGTATTTTTCACAAGCTTGTCGTCTATGATTGAAAAGGAATGCACCGGAAAATCTTCACAGAGGGGACATTGATACACTCTTCCATTTGGAAAAATAAAATAATTTTCCGCCACTTTACCAGCACAGGAAAATTCTTCCTTCTCCGAGAGGAAAACTTTTGGATAAATGACATGAATGCCCAAAGTGGCCGCTTTCTCGGCAACAGGAGGAATGGCTGACAACCACTCTTGCGGGGTGAGTTGCAGATTCTCTTTGGTATAAACGGTGGATTTCCCACGAATGCCGATAACCTGGATAAAAAAACGCCTGATGCCGAGGTTTTTGAGCAGCATGGGCATCAGGTGTAGAGACGCGATATTTATCCGACTCACCGTGTAAATGAGGCTGACATCAAAGCCTAGAGCAACTGCCTTTTTAATGTTGGCGGTACAGGTTGCAAATACTCCCTCGCCACGGATTGGATCGTTTATTTTCGCAGTCGGACCGTCCAGACTGAAACTGATGACTGCATCAGCCGGGGAGATCCTGTCGAGAAGATTGTGGAATAAAAAACCGTTGCTGTCAACGGTAATGGTCCGATAACCTAACTCCCGGGCTGTCTTTATTCCAGCGGCTAGATCGGGATGGAGAGTAGGTTCTCCTCCCAGAAAAATGAGGTTTGACTTTTTAACGGGATCAACAAAAAGGCGTAGCCATCTCTGGATGGTTTCCAGCGAGAGGGTCGCCGAGCCATGTTGCTCGGGATTAATATAACAGTGGCGGCAGGAAAGGTTGCAGGCAGTAAGAATATGGAAGAAAATATTTCTTTCCTTTGGTTGAAAGCCGACTGTTTTTGGAACGAAAGTGGTCATAGCGTATACTCACCTTTGCATGTGCTGCAGAAATTATTTAGAAATGTTCAAGAGTAATTAACCTTTTCAGTCGCTTCTTTTCAAGTGTGGATGTCCTTAATAGGCTACAGATTTTCAGAGGAAAATATAATCTTTGTCTCTTTTGCCCTGATATGCAAGGTGGTTTCCCCGTCGCCGATATTTTCCAGATAAGCTCTGATTCCTCAATAAGAAACAATTTTCTGTATCGTTTCAAGTTGCTATTTCCGTTGAATCGGTTAAATTAGCTTTTCCGAAAATTGATTATGAGCAATGCAGAAAACGAAATACGGAGGAAATGACATGAGCGGACATGGACATGACGCGGGCGGACACGACGGTCATCATGCTGAGGATAGCACTGTACCTATGAAGGTTGGAATTTTCCTTGTTTGTACATTTATTATTATCGCTGTGATATCTCACTTCGGCGGGTGAAGGGAAATTTGAATCCGTTTTTGAGGATCGATCCTGCTTTGTTTTTTTGAATGAACGCCTGAGTAACGGGATGAGCCGATGGGCATATGACCGGGTATGAGACATTTTGTCAAGCCCGGTTTTTTTTGGAATCAGAAAAATGAAGCATTAATCCAACCTTAAGGACGGCGAAATGAGGATTTCCAATAGCGCCTTGGAGTTTTTAAATTTGTGTAAGGTGAGAGTTCCTCTTATCCCCTGCCAGTAATGCAAAATCTCGATCAATGAGTGTGTCCGGTTGGCGTGCTTTATGAACTTTATAAGTCGATCGTTATTTTTGGCTGAGGGTATATTCGGCGAGGAAACTTCCCTGCCAATAGCTGTTGGCGGGATTTTCAAAAAATAGCTTAAAAAGTTCCAGGCTCTCTTCCCGGAGAATATAAGGAATGATTTTTACGTTTGCTTCCCGATAAAGGGGGGTGAGGCCTGTAAATGAAAGCCCTGTGCCACCGCCCATTGCATCTTCGTATGCATAAATGATGGTTGATACCTTGCTGAGGAGTAACGCAGCATAGCACATGAGACACGGTTCCATGGTACAGTATGCTGTGAGACGGGTTGGGTCAATGTCTTTCTGCGTGGCAAATAATTGCCTGAGAGCCATGATTTCTGCATGATCCAATTCATTTCTGGAATATACTGTCGTATTCATTCTTCTGCCGCGAGCGACAATTTGGCTGTCGTTGACGAGAATACATCCCACTGGAAATTCGTTTTCGGCCAAGGCTTTTCGCGCTTCATTCAAGGCCTCTTTCATATATTGTTCGTGATTTCCCATCAGACTTTACCTGTGAGGGTGAGTATGGTGTTTTCGTAAGGGCCAGTTGTTCAAGTTGGATTGACGACGATCAACATAATGGGTGAAACCTTGTACGTCAATCAGTATGCGACACAGGGAAAGAACTGAGAAAGTATCTCTTTTAAATATTTCCGTATAAGGATATATGAAATAAAAATCGAGACATCCGGATGCCGAAGTTTTCCGGGATATTCTGCGGTGAGTTGGGTATGCCGCTTTTTATGATAAACTGATGGAGCTATTCATGACTGAACAAGTTAAATTTTTGCCATATGAGTTAGCCTTACAAATTGTTGGTAACGTTATTGAAGAAGAGCACATTCATGAGCCGAACAGACGTATTTTGACGGTTTATGATAAACAGGGGAAAGAGCTCTGCTGGTATGATGCGGAAGAGATCCTTGCTGAGGCAAAACCTGATAACCCTAAAGACAAGGATGCGGTTAAAGCTGCTGCCGTCGAGGTGATTATGCATCAGATCCCGGTTTGGGCAATGGAAGATGTGCTCAGAAGATTGGAAGAGCAAGGAAAGCAGAAGACAGAGGCCTGAATTCTGTAAGAATTTACAGCACCCCGGATGGCATCGGGGGGACTTTTTCCGCGCCGAGAACGTACCCCCCGTCAATTCTGATAACGCTCCCGGTCATATAATCGGCATCCTGGATCAGAAAGAAAATCGCTTTTAAAATGTCGGAGATTTTTCCGGTGCGGTTGAGCAGGGTATGATCGACGATATTTTTTTGTTCCTGTACGGACAGGAGGGGCCAGCCTCTGGTTTTTTCTGCATGGCGGGTTTCGAAAAAGCCGAGCATCAATTCGTTGACCCTGACCTCAGGAGCTCCCTGGCGAGCCCATATCTCGGTGAATGAGGAAACCGCTCTGTTGGCAGCACTGTAACCGTCATTGAAGATAAGTCCAGCTGGGCCGCAACGTCCGACAATTCCGGCAATTGAGGAAATATTGATCAGCGTTCCGTTCCCTGATGCTTTTAACAAGGGCAGTGCCTGGTTGGCAACAAACCACTTTGCCTTCAGCGTGGTTTCCATTTCCAGATCCCATTGCTCGTTGGTATAAGGGCCATGCACTACCGGCATCCCTCCCCGTTCTATATTGTTGATTAAAATGTCGAGTCCGCCGAAACGACTTTCAATTTTACGAAACAGCTCTTTAATTTCCTCAATGTTACGGAGGTCGGTTCGAACGGCAAGATGGTCATAACCAAGGGCGGCAAATTCCAACAGCATTTGCTTGCTCTCTTCAGGCCAGTCATAGTATGAAACTGCAATTCGTGCACCGGCTGAAGCCAGTGCGTGGGCAATATGAAGCCCTATGCCTTTAGCCGCGCCGAGAACCAGCGCTGTTTTCCCATAGAGGTCCATGGAGGGAGGTTATTTTTCGATTGCCATGCTGAGCCGCCCCGTAATTTCAGGATCACTGACTTGGAGACGTATCCCAGGATGGATGATGTCGCTGTCCAGATTGTTCCATTGTCTGAGTTGTTCGGCGGTGATATCAAAGCGCTGGGCGATTGTCCATAAGGT
>QKJV01000200.1 GCA_003249165.1 Desulfobulbaceae bacterium
ATCGGTACCGGATGCAGTGAGCCGACCATCCTGACCGAACAACTGGTAGGCAAAAACCGGCACCATTTTACTGATTGTGAAATCCTTCATTTTCTTACTCTGTCCGGCAACAAATTTTTTGACAATCAGGAGCCTTCGCTGTTCAGGCATCAGGCTTTCTTTGTCGGAAAATCCATTCGCCAGGCAGTCAATGAGGGGAAAGCCGATTATGTGCCTATTTCTCTATCCGACATTCCCAGGTTGTTAACATCGGGAAGGTTGCGTGTCGATGTCGCACTCCTCCAGGTAAGCCCGCCGGGGAAATACGGTTTCTGTTCTCTTGGGATAAACGTGGATATCAATCGAACCGTTTTCGAGTGTGCAAAGGTCGTCATTGCCCAGATCAACCCCAGCATGCCCCGGACCAGCGGTGACTCGTTTGTCCGTTACGCAGACATCGATTACTACGTGGAACACGAATCGCCTTTGCTGGAATTCGAATATCCCCCGCCGGACGAGGTGACGGAAAAAATCGGCAGGTACTGCGCCAGGCTTATTGAAAACGGTTCAACGCTGCAGTTCGGCATCGGTGCCATTCCCAATGCCGTTCTCGGCCATCTCAAGGACAAGAAGGATCTGGCCGTTTTCAGTGAGGTTCTTTCTGATTCAGTCATCGATCTGATCGAGTCGGGGAACGTCAACTGCCGTAATAACATCCATCCGCATGTGATGACATCGTTTGTCATCGGCTCGCAGCGTCTCTATGATTATGTGGATGCAAACCCGTTTATCGAGTTTCACCCAACGGCAAGCATAAATAATGTGGTGGCTATCGCCCAAAACAGCAAGATGGTTTCCATGAATGCAGCGTTGTCCGTTTCTCTGACCGGACAGGTCAACTCGGACAGTATAGGTACGCATTTCTATAGCGGTGTCGGCGGCCAATTGGATTTTACCCGAGGTGCCGCTCTTGCTACAGGGGGAAAACCGATAATCTGTCTGCCCAGTCTTACACATGATGGGGAGAAGTCCAGGATTGTCGCTACTCTTGATCCTGGATCGGGCGTTGTTGTGCCCCGCAGCGATGTCCATTATGTTGTTACCGAATGGGGGGTGGCCTATCTTCACGGGAAAAGTATTCGCGAAAGAGCGATGCAAATGATTGGTATTGCTCATCCAAAGTTTCGCAGACAACTGCTGGAGGAGGCGAAAAGGCTTCATTTTGTCTATGAAGATCAGATGTTGCCTCAGACTAGAGACGGGGTTGTTGTTGTTTATCCCGAAAAATACGAATGGCCAGTGACGACCCGCGGTGGTATTTCTGTATTTTTCCGCCCTGTGAAGCCCACCGATGAAAGGATGCTGCAGGAATTATATTATGAACTCGACCAAGACGATCGTAAGTTGCGCTTCTTTTCGCCGAAAAGTGTTTTCCCTCATAAGGAAACCCAATCAGCCGTCAATGTGGACTATGAAACCGTTTTTGTTCTCGTCGGCCTGGTCGGTACAGCAGACCAGCAGAAAATTGTTGCGATCGGCTCCTATTATTTGGATCGAGCCCACAATCAGGCCGAAGTGGCTTTCACCGTGACCAAAGACTACCGTAATCAGGGGCTGGCACGCTTTATCCTCGATAAACTGATTGATGTGGCGCGAGAAAAAGGAGTGGCCGGATTTAACGGGGAAGTTCTCAAGATCAACGAGGCAATGCTCAACATCCTGAAGAATCTGCCTTACAAGACTTATTTTGAAAGCGAAGAGGACACTCTTGCCTTTCAGTTTTATTTCGATCAGCTGAAAGAAGGTTTTGGCTGAGACTTTAGCTGTGCTTCGCCCAAGGAGGAGGCTGAAGATTTTCTCTTATGCCATGCTTTTATGGTCTGCATGATCGCGCGTACATAAGCGCAATCACATTCCTCCGAGCATGACGCGGTTTCCTTTTTGATGAGGCAGAGCCCCGGGCAGTTTTCTCCACCCAACGCTCTTGTATCATACACTGGGCCATCATAAAGATGTTCAAAGGATTGCACCGTAAGTGAAAGAGTTGTCCCGCAGGAGTGATTGAAAAGAAAAAGTCCTTCTTTCAGATCTTCCAGAAACATCTGATACCCTATGAGTTTCAGGTACGGATCAGCCAGAAATTCTTCGTAATCAGACCATTTTTTTTTACAGGACGGGCATTTCTTAAAGACCCGTCCTTGTTGTTTTTTCACGATTGCTCCTGTTGATAACTGTTATTTGCAGAGAGCGGCAATGTCTGCAGATTGGCTGCTGAGACACTCAATAAGGGAAGTCTCTTCTTCGGGGCTTAATTCGGCTCCGTAGGCAACCATGGTATTGATGGTAGTCGTCCATTCATCTTTGCTGTTTTTTCCCAGTTCACTGCAGATGACATCCACCTGATGACACCCTTCACATTTTGCTGTAATCGTCTGGGCGCATTTTTCACCGGCAAGAGCATTGGAACTGATAAATCCAAGTAGACCGATACAAAAGAGTGTAAGAATTGTTGATCGAAACATAAAGGTATCTCCACTGATTTTTAATAAAAATTGGGATGATAGTAGTAAACAGAGAAATATTACCGGTTGATTCGGGAACAAGAGGTTCCTTTATTAAATCACTATTGAGGTTTGAAAAACTTATCCACTATATTCTACAGAATTCAAGGCGGATAGAAAAAAATAGCATGGTCGAAGTAAAAAAATAGTTTTATAGTTTTTAAAAAAAGCAGGAGTTTTGCTGCATTGAGGTTTTTTTATGAGAGAAAAAAAATTTTTGAGAGCAGTCTGTTTTTGTTTTGCTGTAGCAGTCTTTTTCAATCCTGTCAAACAAATTTCCTATGCATCTGTTTCGGCAGAAAGTCAACCGGTTGAACAGGAAGGCGAATATGCGCAAATGACTGAAGGTTCACAAGAGGAAGTTCTATCAGAAAAAGAGAAAGCGCTTCGTAACGAGGCTGAAGGGCCCATTGATACATACGAAGAAGAGTCCGGAACGGCTTCAGGCTGGCATGGCAATTCCAATCAGCAGAAATCTGGAGATGAATATCTCCCCGAAAATGAACCCGATTATGAAGGAAATGACCAAATCGGGCCACAGGATGAGTACGGTCCCGACCAGCAATATGAGGAAGATGGCAAACCAGGGGAACCTGATGATGAATATGCTCCTGGCCAGGAATACGATGAACAGCAACCTTATGAGGAGCCCGCTCCAGAACCTGGTCTTGATGAAAACCAGCCCATTCAGATAAAAGAAAAGAAACAGAAGAAAATTCCCGCCCATACCTCAGGTTGGTAAGCTGGGAGTATCGAATGATTGCCCATCCTTTCGCTACTGATAGTCTTGAGCGTGGCAAGGTTATTGTCCAGGTTGACAATCTCACGAAGTTTTTTGGTGAACGCTGTGCCGTGGACAAGATCAGCTTTTCCGTCCAAGAGGGAGAATGTGTCGGTTTCCTCGGGCCAAATGGAGCAGGAAAGACGACAACTATCCATATGCTGCTTGGGCTTGTTAAAAAAAGCAGCGGTTCAATTCGCATCATGGATAGAGAAATTCCTTTACAGCAACGGGAAGCAAAGCGGTTCATGGGAGTTGTGCCCCAGACTGACAGCCTGGATCCTGACCTCACGGTCGAAGAAAATTTACGGACTTATGCCAGTTATTTTCAGATTCCCGCGCGAAAATCCCAGGCCAGATGTACAGAATTGTTGGAGTTTTTTGCCCTTGCCAATCGTCGTCATGAAATTATCGAGCATCTTTCCGGTGGCCAGCGGCGGCGGCTGCTTTTGGCTCGAGCCCTGATAAACGAACCGAAACTGCTTATTCTGGATGAGCCCACTGTTGGGCTCGATCCGCAGGCAAGACATCTCATCTGGGAGCGTCTCGAAATTCTTCAGACCCAGGGAACGACCATGTTGCTTACGAGTCATTATCTTGATGAAGTGGAGCACCTGAGTAACAGGGTACTCATTCTCGATCATGGAAAGATTGTTGCGCAGGGTATTCCTCAGCAACTGATTACAGAGCTGGTCGGAATTGATGTCTTTGTTGTTGAAGGCAGTACCGCAGAACTCGATGCTTTGGAGAAATCTTTTGCAAGCTGCGGTGCAGCAACGGAGAGAGTAAATGACAAACTCTATGCCTATACACGACAGGATTGCAGCGAACTTGAAGTCCTGCTGAAAAATTCCCGAAACTGGCTGAGGCGTCCGGCTAACCTTGAAGATCTTTTTATTCAGCTTACCGGAAGGTCGCTAAGGGAATCATGAGATATCTGCGTTTTAGGACCCTTTGGGTGCGCAACAGCCTGGTATGGCGAAAACATATCATGGCAACTTTGATAGGCAACCTTGGTCAGCCTGTTCTCTTCCTCCTTGCGATGGGATATGGTCTTGGTCGGGACATGCAGGAAATAGAGGGTCTCACCTATCTGCAGTTTCTCGCTCCGGGGCTCATCACATCCTCAGTTATGTACAGTGCCGCATTTGAAACAACTTATGGATCCTATACTCGTCTTTCCATGCAGAAAACGTATGAGGCTATCCTCATGACGCCATTGGGTATAACCGATATCGCTTTAGGTGAAATTTTCTGGGGGGCAAGCAAAGGAATGCTGTCGGCGATCATAATGCTTGTCTGTCTGCCCCTCTTCGGTGTTTGGCCATCACCCTGGACACTTGCCCTTTTACCCCTGCTTTTCATGTCAGGAGTTTTTTTTGCCGCCTTTGGATTGATTATGACGTCATTGGCTGGCAGCTATGAATTCTTTAATTATTTCATTTCATTGATTCTCACCCCTTTTTTCCTTTTTTCCGGCATTTTCTTTCCATTGAAAACCATTGCCCAGCCTGCCAGAATGTTTTTTGAGCTGCTACCCTTGACTCCAATTGTCAGCCTTTCCCGCATGTTCTGCTACGGCCAATTTCATGAGCCGTTATTGCTCAAGATAACGGCATCACTTTTTCTGACCGTTCTCACCTGTCTGGTCTCTATCATGCTTTTACGTAAAAGGTTGATTTTATAAAAATAAGTAAAAAAAGGGAAAAATTAAGCCGGAATTTCAATAACTCAATTAACATAATGGTAATTCAATATGACAGGATCTCACTGCATGCCTACGAACAAATCGTTTAAACGTTTTCCAAGCGCTCAGGAGGATGCCCACACCTCAAGTAAATGTGTTCAGACGCCACAAACCGCTTCCGCAAGTTATAAACTGTCCTATATGGATACCGAGTTTATCATGCGCGATGAGCTAAGACCGGTTCGATTGCAAATGGAACTGATGAAACCGGAAATTCTCCAGCAGGAACACGGCATAAAAGCCACGGTTGTTGTTTTTGGCGGCAGCAGGGTGCCGGATGAGGATACGGCGAAACAGCGATTGACTGAAGCGGAAAAGATGATCGAAAGCGACCCGGAAAACGCGCTTTACAGAAAAAAATTGACAGCGGCAAAGAGAATTCTTGCCAAATCGCATTATTATGAAGAAGCAAGAAAGCTTGGCCATATTCTTTCGGCAATATGTCATGAAAAAACCGGCTGTGGTCTTGTGGTCATAACAGGCGGGGGGCCGGGGATCATGGAGGCGGCAAACCGTGGTGCTTACGAGGCAGGTGCCAAAACAATGGGACTTAATATCGTTCTACCCCATGAGCAGTCACCAAATCCCTATGTCACGCCTGAATTGACGTTTCAATTCCATTATTTTTCCATACGGAAAATGCATTTTCTCATGCGTGCCCAAGCGCTTATCGCCTTTCCGGGAGGATTCGGTACACTCGATGAACTTTTTGAAACACTTACCCTGATTCAGACGAAAAAGATTAAACCGATACCTGTTCTTCTTTTCGGGCGTCAATTCTGGGAAAAGCTGATAAATTTTGATTTTTTGGTTGAAGAGGGAGTGATCGGCCATAATGATCTGGATATCTTCCAGTTTGTCGATACCGCGGAAGATGCGGGGCGGATAATTTTTGAGTACTTCAACAGGGATGATGCAGGCATTGAGGGCTGATTGAAATTATAAGAAGGAGAATCCGGTCAACGGTCGATCATCGACAAGGCGTTTGTTGGACAGGAGTTTCGGCAAAGTCCGCAGCCAAAACATTTTGCCGGTTCGACCACTGCCTTGAACCTATCATCCGCCTGAGTACTTGTAATTGCTGAAAAATGACAGACATCGGCACAAGCTCCACAGCCGATACACAGCTGTTCGTCGACGATAGCCCTATTTTCTCCCCTGAACATGGTTTCCACATCCAGGGAAAGGGTACGCAGACCGAGACAATCTCCTGGTTCGCAATTACAGATTGCCCCGATAAAGGGGGTAATCATTGTCCAGATAGTGTGGACGGCACCGGATTTCTCCAGCGCCTCCATTTGGGAAATGGCCTCGGCGGGACTCAGTGATTCAAGACCTTCATCTTGGGCTATGCCGAAATAACTCATATCGAGGTCTCCATACCAGCATTCCGGACTATAGCTGACGCTGTAACAGCAACGGTTTTCTTTTTTCAGAGCTGCCCAGCGGCAGGCACAGGGCAGGCGAACCACAGTGGCTGCCTGACCGACTATTTCCCGGATTTCTTCGATGGTCACCACCTGGCCGAAATGCTCTTCCTTGGCCTTTGCCACCATCTGGTGAACCAGACGCGCCGGTAGAGTTTTCTTCTTACGGTACAGAACTTCAAGCCGGCCTATGGTGACAACCCCGTTATCAATGGTGGACTGAAAAAAGTCTTTTATGTAATTCCGGCGTCGGAGGTCTGCCATCAGGTCATTGGCATAATTTGCAGCATTTTTAAACCAAACTTTTCCGTCCCCGTGCTTAGTGCAGAATTCACACATGGTAAATAGTCCTTCACGCCTTTTTGTCTTTAAGAATTTTGTCGAATGCCCTGTTCAGTTCCTGCATTTTGTATGGTTTCGGCACAACATCACAAAACCCGTATTCTTTATAATTGATCATAATCGGATCATTGGTAAAGCCGCTTGAGACTATAGCCTTCACATCGGGATCAATAGCTTTGAGCCTGCGGACAGCTTCTCTTCCCCCCATGCCTCCAGCTATGTTGAGGTCAATCAACAGGGCATCAAAGGGATTTCCTTCCTCTTTTGCTTTGACATAAAGTTTGATTGCTTCCCTGCCGTCTCCTGCGGAAGCTGTTTCATAGCCAATAAAGCTTAACATTTCAGCCACAATTTCCCGGATAATTTCTTCGTCATCCATGATGAGAACACGCGCACAGCTGGTCGTTTCGGCTGACTCTTTTACAAAAGATTGAGCAGCTGGCAAATAAACGGAGAAACATGTTCCCTTACCCTCTTCGGATGCTACATCTATTGTTCCGCCGTGTTTTTTCACGATAGAATAGGCGATAGTCAGGAACAGACCGCATCCTCTTCCTTTGTTGAGAAAGTAAGGATCAAATATTTTTGACAAATGTTCTCTTGGTATTCCTGACCCCTGATCAAAAAAGGATAGGCGCAGGAATTTTCCCGCTGGAACAGCCAACGTGTTCGGCTCGTCGATTTCCGCATTATCGCCGCTTATGGTCAGTGTTCCTTCTTTTGGCATGGCCTGACACGCATTTATGACGATATATTGCAGTACCCTGCCGAGCTGGACTTCATCTCCGTCGACAGTCCAGAGATTTTCCGGAATAAGAAAGACGCATTTGACCTGTGAGTCTGCGGGAATAAATTCTTCGGCTTTATGGATCAGATAAGACGCAGAAATAATCTCTTTTTCAAGAGGTTCTCCTCTGGATATTGATAGTAATAGCTGTGAGAAGTCTCTTGCTTGCAGGCACACTTTTTCCGTTGCATCAAGATATTTGTGACACTTGTCTCCAGGCGGGGCAAATATTTGGGCGAGTGAAATATTCCCAAGAATGGCATTCAGCAGATTGTTCAAATCATGGGCAACACCACCGGCAAAAAGCCGT
>QKJV01000431.1 GCA_003249165.1 Desulfobulbaceae bacterium
CGGCTGCCCAAAATGGCAATCGGCACCAGGTACGCCCTCGAATATACTGATGATGAACTGCTGGTCCTCAACGTCCATGCCATCAATTTTGTCCGGTTTGACAAATTCAAACTCCAGATGCAGCAACTGGAAAAAGAGATGGGTGACCATAACGGCCCGATCCTGCTCGCGGGGGACTTTAATACCTGGATCTCAAGCCGGACAGATTTTCTGCGTGAAATGACCGGCAACCTGCAAATGGACCTGGCAACCTTCCAGCCCGACCGCCGCTCCCGTTACTTCGGCCAGATACTTGACCATGTTTTCATCAGAGGTTTGAGAATTATCTCCGCTGCCTGCCATTATGATATCAGAAGTTCACCATCAACCCATTGAACTCGTCCTTGAAGGGGAATAAGCCGCCAACCCCAGCCATGTCCGTAAATAAAAAATGAAAAGGACCTGTAATGATAAAACCAAACAGCCTGATAAACGAAAAAAGTCCTTATCTGCTGCAACACGCCTATAATCCGGTGAACTGGCTGCCCTGGGGTGAAGAGGCCTTTGCCAGGGCGCAAAGGGAAAATAAACCGATATTTCTTTCCGTTGGTTACTCGACCTGCCACTGGTGCCATGTCATGGCCCATGAATCCTTTGAGGATCGAGAAATTGCCGATTTTCTCAACAGCCATTTCGTCAGCATCAAGGTTGACCGCGAGGAAAGACCGGATGTCGACCGAATTTATATGGCGGCAACCCACGCTCTGACCGGCGGCGGCGGATGGCCCATGTCCGTTTTTCTGCTGCCGGATCGTACGCCTTTTTATGCCGGCACCTATTTCCCGCCCCGGGCAGGTCTTGGCCGCCCAGGCTTCCTTGATCTGCTGCAGGCACTTATAGGGGCCTGGCATAACGATCCGGACCGGATTATGAGTGCTTCCCGCACCCTTGGCGATCATCTCCGGAGCCTGGCGGCGGCAGAAGAGCAGGGAGAAATTGATCCGGCAATCAACGACACAGCATTCAAGCAGCTCAGCGGTATTTATGACAAAAAATTCAGCGGGTTCGGGCCGGCTCCCAAATTCCCGCGACCGGTAAATTTCTATTTTCTTCTGCGTTATGCCTATGACACCGGCAACCAACAGGCACTCGACATGGTTCTCCAAACCCTGCGCCGCATGGCCAAAGGCGGTATGTATGACCTGCTGGGGGGAGGCTTTCACCGTTACTCGGTGGATGAGCAATGGCGTATTCCCCACTTTGAAAAAATGCTCTATGACCAGGCGCAACTCGCCTTAACTTATTTTGAGGCATTTCAAATAAGTGCGGATCCTTTCTTGCGCGATATCGGCACGGAAACGCTGGATTATGTGCTGCGTGATATGACCGATGCCCAAGGAGGATTCTTCTCCGCAGAAGATGCGGACAGCACTGAGCCGGATGATCCATCCAAACATGGCGAAGGCGCTTTTTATACTTGGAAAGCAGACGAAATCAAAAAAACTCTTCATAATAACGAAGCGCCAATTTTTTGTTTCCACTACGGCGTACACGAGAGCGGCAATGCGCTCGCCGACCCGCTTGGTGAGTTTATCGGCAAGAATATCTTCTACCAGGGAAAAAGTATTACAGAAACAGCTGCACATTTCGGGCTTCAGCCGGAGGAAATCGAAAACATTTTATCTTCGGCCCGCAGCAAGCTTTTCCTCGCCCGGACCAAAAGACCACGGCCTCACCTGGACGACAAAATCATCTGCGCCTGGAACGGGCTGATGATATCCGCCTTTGCCAAGGGATACAGGGTAACAAGAAACCCGACCTACCTTTCGGCGGCGCAAAGGGCGGCAGATTTCATTCTGCAGGAACTTGTTGAACAGGAAAGCGGAACTCTGCTGCGCCGCTACCGGCAGGGGGAGGCAGGCCTTGCCGCCCAGCTCGATGATTATGCCTATTTTATTCAAGGGCTGATAGATCTTTATGAAACTTCTTTTAATATTGTCTATCTGCAAAAAGCCATTGAGCTTACCGAACAACAGATTTTGCTCTTTGCAGATGAGGAAGCCGGCGGTTTTTTTGAAACAACGGATCAGGATGCAACATTGCTGCTGCGTTTAAAGGGTGATTATGATGGTGCGGAACCAACGGCAAATTCCGTCGCGGCTCTTAACCTGTTGCGCCTCTCTCCTTTCACGACGCAAGACTGGCGACAACGGGCCCGCCGCACCATTGATGCCTTCTCGGCCCAGCTTAACCGGTATCCCACGGCCATGCCCATGCTCCTGTCCGCCCGCAGTCTTTATCTGCGAAAACCGGCCCAACTCATTATATCCGGCCGTGCTGAATGGCAGCAAACAGAAGTGATGATCCAGGCCGTACACTCCCTTTTTCTGCCCTGGACCTCGCTGATGCTCGCCGACGGTGAAAAAGGAGGACGTTTCATGAGCGAAAAAATACCATCTGCAGCCCATATCCCGCAAGAGCAGGACAAGGCATGCGCCTATGTGTGCCGGGATCTTACCTGCAGTCTGCCGACTGAAGATATTGACACCTTGCTGCAGCTGATCAAATAAGATTATGGGGACCTTGAAAATCTCCCTCCGGACCTGACCGGTTGACGCGATCTGGCGCAAATGGTATGTAAAAGTAATTTTGTCTCTTTTCTCCACAACTCCACCAAACAGACTACTACATTATGACAAAAAACAGACTCTTTCTCTCTTTATTGCTGATTCTTCTCATCTCGCTTTCCGGCTGCAGCAAAAGAATCAATACGAAGGATGCCCTTGAGCAGGGGGCAAAACGGCTTTCCTATGACGACATCGCCGGACTCGTCTCGGGAAAGACCCTCCATATCATCAGCTGGGATAAATCGGTGGAGGCGGACGTCACCTTAGATGATAACGGAAAGATTTCCGCGGTAAACACCGCCGGTGAAAAAACAGCAGGCAAATGGAAAATTGATAAGGACAACACTCTCTGCATCCGTTATGACCAGTGGGCCAATCGCGACATGAAATGCTATGCCGTTTTCAGTATGGACGACGGCTACAAAATGTTTCAGCCGGAAGGCGGACTGGAATCAACTTTCACCGTTTCCGGACTAAGCAGGGAAAGCCGCAGCTCCGACATGAACCTGCGAAACGGGTCTCCGGCAGACAGTGACCTTCGCTCTGAAATTATTCCCGAACCGGAAACAAACCGCACCGTGATCATCCCGGATGCCAATGCCAAAACCAATGAAGATGCTGATCAAACGAAATCTGACAGCTGGTGGAAATTTGGCTGGTTCGGCAGCAACAGTGACGATAAAAACAAAGACATATATGCAGACTACACCGCCCCGCCAACTCCTCTTTCAAGGGAAATGACCCATCTTCTTGATGAAAAGGAATGCCTGCACTGCGACCTCACCAATCAGAATCTGCAGAAAGCCAGCCTGAAAAAGGCAGAGCTTGACCAGGCGGATCTATCCGGCGCCGATCTGACCGGCGCGTTCCTGAAAGGCGCCAGCCTGAAAAAAACTATCCTTACCGGAGCAAAACTTGCCGGCGCGGATCTGGAAGGCGCGGACCTGTCGGGGGCAAATCTTGAAGGGGCAAATCTCGAAGGGGCAAATCTCGAGGATGCCAATCTTGAGGGGGCTGTTCTCACCAAAGCCAGACTGGTGGATGCAATTCTGATTGATGCCGTCCTGAGAAGCACAGATCTCGGCCAGGCAAACCTGCACTGGGCCGATCTGAGTAAAGCAGACCTCAATGGCGCCAACCTCAAGGGCAGCTATCTGGTCAAAACCATTTTTTTCAGGGCTGACCTTACCGGTGCGGATCTCACCGACGCCGTTATCCAGCGAACCAATTTTGCCGAGGTAAAGGGGTATACCCCTTCCGGAGCAGAAAAGCCGGCAGAGAAAAAAGAAGAAGAAAAAAAGAAATCCTTCTTCGGTCTTTTCTAAGCATCCCGATCAATCCGAAAATAAAAAATAATGGGGGTCCGTTCGTGGCCCCCCGCTCTGTTATAATCCCATATTTTTCTGTAAAATCGTATCCTTTCGCCAATTAACATCATCTCTTGCGGGATAATCCACGATATAGTGCAAGCCGCGCGATTCCTTGCGGGTCATGGCGCTTTTGACGATCAATTCGGCAACCAGGGCAAGATTGCGTAATTCAATGAGATCCGGCGTCAAAAGGTAATCATGGAAATGCTGGTTTACCTCTTCCAACAGTGGCTGCAGCCGTTTCCAGACCAGATTCAATCTTTTTTCAGAGCGGACAATCCCGACATAATTCCACATCAACCGGCGTATCTGGTCCCAGTTATGGCTGATCAGAACACATTCCTCTATCCTTTCCGCATGACCGGCAGACCAGGGCGGAACCAGGGGATGACTGCGAAGAGACAGTTCCGGCCAGTCTTTTTCACATTGAATAAAGGCCTGCTGGGCATAGACAACCGCTTCTAGCAAAGAATTGCTTGCCAGCCGGTTGCCACCATGCAACCCCGTACAGGCGGTCTCGCCCAGGGCAAAAAGATTCTCTATCGATGTCCTGCCCATGGTGTCGGTCAAGACGCCGCCGCACATGTAATGCGCCGCCGGCACGACCGGAATCGGCTGCGAGGTTATATCAATACCGTAGGACAGACAGATCCTGTAAATATTAGGGAAACGTTTTTTTATGAATTCTGCCGGTTTATGGGTAATATCGAGAAAAACATTGTCATCGCCACTGGCCTTCATTTCGGAATCTATGGCTCTTGCCACCGTATCCCTGGTTGCCAGATCACCACGGGGGTCATACTTCAACATGAAGGCGTCACCGTTTTTGGTGATTAGCCGGGCGCCCTCACCCCGCACGGCTTCGGAAATAAGAAAATTTTTGGCAAGCGGATGATAGAGGCAGGTGGGATGAAACTGGACAAATTCCAGATTGGCTACCTTCGCACCCGCCCGGTATGCCATGGCAATGCCGTCTCCGGTGGCTATGTCGGGATTGGTCGTGAACAGATACACTTTCCCTGTTCCACCGGTGCAGAGCACGGTAATTTTCGCCAGATAGGGGGTTATTGTATGATCGTCTCTATCCAGAATATAGGCACCGATGCAACGATCAGAATGAGGGCCATCGATATCGACTCCCGCCTTCGAGGCAATAAGCAGATCAACGGCAAGGTGATTTTCCAGCACGGTGATGTTGTCATCATTTGCCACTTTTGCCAGCAAACCACGCTCAATCTCCCTGCCGGTCAGGTCTCTCGCGTGGGCGATACGCCGCGCTGAATGCCCGCCTTCACGGCCGAGGTCCAACATCGAACTGTTTGACTCCTGTTTCGTAAAATCAACGCCGAGCTCCATGAGTTCACGCACTCTTGCCGGTCCGTTTTCCACGACAAGACGGACCACTTCTTCGTTGCACAAACCATCGCCAGCCTTCAAAGTATCTGCGATATGCATTTCATAGGAGTCATCGGCGGACAGAACTGCGGCGATACCCCCCTGAGCGAGATTTGTGGCCGTATCCACCCTGTTTTTTTTGGTGACCAGGGTAACGTGACCAAGACGTGCCGCTTTAAGAGCAAAGGAAAGGCCGGAAATTCCGGAACCGATAACGAGAAAATCTGTTGCCAATGTCATGATTTGCCTTTAGGTTTAATATTTTTCAGGTTGATTCGTTTATCTCAGAGGAACACACTGATACAGCAGCTCACCTTTTTTGCCGCATATTCCCGCCAACTCTCAAATGAGGCCTTAAAATGCCGGAACTGAAGCTCGTTATATTTGATTGCGACGGCGTCATGTTTGATTCAAAAAACGCCAACAAAATGTATTACAACACGATTCTCTCCGCCCTCGGGCATCCGCCGATGGACATGGAGGAACTTGAGTATGTCCATGTCCACAATGTTGTGGATTCTGTTCGCCATATTCTGCGCCATTACCCCGAGGATCTTGCCAGGGCTGAAGAATACCGTGCCCAACTTGACTACCATCCGTTTCTTAAATATATGCATATGGAACCGGATTTGATAGAATTTCTTGAATTTCTCACCCCACGTTATGAAAAGGCCATCAGCACCAACAGGACGAACACCATGCGCAGTATTCTCGATATTTTCGGCCTTGCCCCCTATTTCGGCATGGTTGTTACAGCTTTTGACGTCGAGCACCCTAAGCCGCATCCCGATGCACTGCTTGCAATACTTAACCACTTTGCCCTGAACCCTGACCAGGCTATCTATATCGGCGACTCCATGATCGATCGTCAACACAGTGAAAGTGTTGGAATGAAGATGGTAGCATTTAAAAATCCGGCATTGGACGCCGAATACCATGTACAGAACTTTATGGAGATCACCCGCCTACCTATTTTTTGAATGAGACAGACATGGAATCCACGGTAGAGTAGATGCCTTTTCCATATTTCGGATGAGATCCTCCCGCATAATTAGTTCAATTCAACCGGAAAAACAACAGACATTCAGCCTCTGGACTATTTGACCCGTTCATATCAAATAAAAGGTACAAGATGCTTACCGATTTTAGAGAAATAAGTGCGATCCTGAAAAACAGCCGGACCATCGCAGTGGTCGGGCTCTCGCCAAAGGAAAACAGACCGAGCAATCAGGTCGCCCGGTACCTGCAGTCAGCGGGATATCGGATTATTCCCGTCAATCCAGGCCAAAAAGAAATTCTTGGTGAAACCTGCTACCCCAGTTTGCTTGATATTCCCGAACCGGTCGATGTGGTCGATATTTTCCGCCGCCCTGAAGAGGTTTTACCGGTCGTTGAGCAGGCTGTAAAAATCAAAGCGAAAACGGTATGGATGCAGGAGGGAATCATAAATGAAGAGGCGGCTCTTCTCGCCCGGGAAAAAGGTCTTACCGTGGTTATGGATCGGTGCATGAAAATTGATCACGCCTCACTTCTTTAAAAATGAGTTTTTTTGCTGGCGGTAAAACCTGCTTTCAAAAGGACCGCCTGAGAGCGGGTCAATGGAAAATCAATAAGAATCCCTCCCAATTTTTTTCCGTCGGCTTAGGTACATTGTGGTGTTTTCGTCAACAACTTCAAATTTCCGTAGAAATTTCACATCAATATCTTGACTTTCTATAACTTATAAGATAGTTTTAACAGTTTTTTATTATGGGGTTCGTTCTAACTGAAATATCAGGCTTTGGTGCCAAAAGCGGCGGCACAGGTGACGTATAGAGTCCCCGATGCAATTCCGTCCACTTCTTTATTTTAAAGCACCGGAAAGGAACAATGCCCAAAATATTTCCGCATACCACAGACATACTCATTTGCATGCATACGAGGTTGCACGTTGAGCATTAAGGCCCTGAAAGGTTTTAAAGATATAATCCCAGGTGAAGTCGAAACCTGGCAGTTTATTGAAAAAACGGCCAGAGAAATTTTCCATCGGTTTGATCTTTCTGAAATAAAAGTCCCGATTCTGGAAAAAACCGAACTTTTTATCCGCTCCATTGGTGAGACGACTGACATTGTCGAAAAAGAGATGTACACCTTCATCGACCGTAATGGTTCTTCACTCACCATGCGTCCTGAAGGAACCGCCTCCGTTCTGCGGGCCTATATCGAGAATGGCCTGCTTGCCAAAAAACCGGTTCAGAAACTGTACACAATAGGTCCCATGTTCCGGCATGAGCGCCCACAGAAAGGACGTCTGCGTCAGTTCCATCAGATGAGCGTCGAGGTGCTCGGTTCTGATAATCCCCGTTACGATGCTGAAATCATGGCCATGGCCTGGCTCGTTTTAAAAGAACTCGGCCTGTCCGCCAGCCTGGAAATTAATTCTCTGGGCTGTCCACACTGTCGGCCTGCTTTCAATGCCGCGCTACTGGATTTTCTGCATAAAGCTGAAAACCTCTGCGACGACTGCCTGCGCAGAAGAGAAACCAACCCCTTACGGGTCCTTGATTGCAAAAGCTCCCATTGCCAGGAGCAGTATCGCAAGGCGCCATCCATTCTTGACTTTCTCTGTTCAGATTGTGCGGCCCACTTTAACGATGTGAAAGAGGGACTTGGTCTCCTCGACATTCCATATCGGGTTAATTCCTTCATGGTCCGCGGTCTCGATTACTATACCCGAACTACTTTCGAACTGGTAACGGGTGACCT
>QKJV01000217.1 GCA_003249165.1 Desulfobulbaceae bacterium
TAATGTTTTGCTGCTTTGTTCTGTTTCTTTTACTCTTATTGATTACCGGTCAGGCCATTGCCAAAGACACGGCTGAATCGCTTCTGGGTATAGCAGACTCAGGAATAGAACAGCAGGATAAGCCTCCCCAGAGCCTCCCTGGCGAAAAAACTTCTATTGCGGTTAACGCCGACCAGTTAACCCATGAATTTAACATGACCCAAGAGAAATATAAGCTCTACGAATGCATCCTTCTCGCGGCATTTGCTTTAATTTCACTCATAATCGTCTTGAAGTCTTTGTGCAACAAACCCAATTGCGACGCAGCCCATATGGTCAATGCAAGCGGACTCGTTTTCATCATTTTCGGAACCCTTTTTTTAGTACTTCTTGCAGACGTTGATGAGCAGTTGAATGCAGGGGTTGGAATTCTTGGGGCAGTTGCAGGCTATCTTTTTGGAACAATGCGAAGAATGGAAACAAATCAAAAAACAGATTCGAACGAAAAGAATTGTCAATAAACTAAACAGTTAATAAAAAAAATTTCACCACAATATCAGCACTGACCAGAAGTATTGGATTAACCCTAATCGCCGAAAGATTAAAAAAGAACGATTAACTCAAAAGGCCAAGGTTTTCAAATTGTGATAAGGCGCAGGAAGATATGTTTTCACGGCCCATTGCCAGCAGGAACTCAATGGAATTGATAAGGAAAATTTCAAGAAGTAAATGAAGCCCTGCCGGGTTCATGCCACTTCATTGAATCATCACTTGAGGTCAATCGAGATACACAATCTCCCCGCTGTACTCAGTCAGGATTACATTTTCCTCAAGATGGAGAAGCATCAGCCCTCCGTCATCTGCAAGGCCGATTACCTCGGCAGCATACTGTGGTCTCTGCTGCACATCGAAACCGAACATTACCCTGCGGCCAATTGAGTCACTGAGAAAGCGCCAGCGTGCAAGCATCAGATTATCGTAATCAGTTAAAAAATTTTCATCATTTTTAAGCAACTTATTTTCCTGTAAATAGAGCAGACCGATATTCCAGCAGAATTTTGCCAAAAGATCCGTCGCCACATCCACCAACCTGAAACTCTGACCACGGACTTGAGCCATCGAATCCGCAATTTCCACTAGCTCCGGCGGGAAAATCTTGTTGTTAACGTTCACGCCCACACCAATGAGAATATATTCCTCGCCGGAACGGCTGCCAAAACGGGTTTCCATGAGAATACCAGCCACTTTCCGGCCTTGGACATGGACATCGTTGACCCACTTGATATGAGCCGGCACATAAAACTGCCGTATGGTTTCGCAGCAGGCAACACCAGCTGCGAGTGGCAGCAGCTGGCTGATCTTCGGCAACAGGTTGTTGACAAAAATCAAGGTCATCCAGAGGCCACCCACTGGGGCATGCCAGGCGCGACGGAAGCGCCCTTTCCCACCGGTCAGTTCTTCAGCAAAGATTACCATGCCACTGGGGAAGGAACGATTTTCCTTTTCATGTTCTTCAATGAGCTGCCCAGCGTATTCCATGCCTCGTTCCAGGCTGGTAAAGGATTTTATAGCGGAGCCGACAATAGCTCCATATCGAAAAACCGTCTCCACCCTGTCGCGGGGCAGTAGACGGCTTCGGCGTTCCATCTCATAAGCAGCTATATAATCTTGAACGGCTCTCGGATACGGATAGGAGGCTATTCCCATTCAGCTTTGACGCGGGTGATAATTTTTTCGATAAGAGGCAGCTTATCCGGCGGGCAGATACCGATAAGCGGAGTGCCCTGATCAACGGAAACACCTGGTTGGAAATAAATGGAATGAATAATGCCGGGATCGCCCTGATATAGAACCGGGGTATCGCGTTTCATAAGCGACATGGTGAAAATTTCATCTCCGGGCTTGATGGTTACAGATCGCTCGCCGAACTTCTCAATTCGGGCCTGAATCTCCATGGAGAAAAAGTATTTGGCCCGCTCTGGCGCCTTGAAGGGCAGGAGAACCTGACGGAGAATACGTTCGATTATTTCCCTCTTTTTCAATGGATACTTGATAGTAATGATCTTCTCACCCGCTTCGACAAACTGCCCTTCCAAATCATCTCGAATAAAAGAAATAACCCCGGTTGCGTTAGAATATTTGGGTTTGTCGTTTCTTTCCCGGCGCAAGGTAAATAATTGGGTACCGGGAATATGGTGCCACGTCCCTGATGGGCCTTCCACCTTGTCTTCAAGCCGAACGTGAAAACGGATATGGCCGGTATGCAATGTCAGGATGTCTACATAACCAAAAGGATCGGACCGATATTCGCGGAGGATATGTTCGTAATCTATCTCGTTATCTCGCATGAGTCGTGCATTAAAAATCTTATTGATCTACGGCTGAGTGTCTGGGACTGGTTTCTTATCGATAATACAGATTCCTGCCGCCCATTGTCAGCAACGCTTTATGCAGATTGCGACGGAAATCGCGCCTGTCCCAGATACCCTGAATATGCCCTCGTTTCAACGCATTTTTTGCGCTGTGATAACCGGGAGGAATATCCTCTCCGGTCGTATCCTTGATGACCTTGGGTCCGGCAAAGCCGACCCTGCTGGAACGGATGGCAAACTGATAATGAGAGCAGCCCAGAAAACTTGCCACAGGTCCAGCATACGAATTGTTATCATAAACAACGATATAAAGACCGCCGGAATCCACATACTCCCGTACTGCCATTGTACATTTCGGCATCTGGACCACTCCCAGTGTCCCCTCCTGAATACGAATACCACCTGTTGTATGAATATAGGCGAGCAAGGGACGCCTTTTGAGTTTGGCCAGCTCACAGGCCTGGACGAATTTTTCCCCTTCAGCCGAACCGACCGTGCCATTACGGAAATCGCTGTAAAGCATGGCAACCACCAGATCAACCCCAACCACCCGGGCTTCAAAAGTGATGATCGCACTTTCCCTGCCGGTTTTTGCCTTGGCCGCATCGAGCCGTTTTTCGAACCCGCCGACATTCAGAGGATTCCCTGATGCTATCTCGCCATTAAATTCCTTGATTGTGTCCCGGTCAAAAAGATGCTTGAGGTACCATTCATATTCGAGGGGAAAGTGGTGGCCGCATGTTTCACATACACCGCAGAACTCACCATAGAGATCTGGCACCCAGAGATCCTTACAGCCATATTTCTCTGCATTCGGACAACTGACGGTCCGATCTTCATTGGCTAGAGGACTCGTATAGGTGTCACCGAATTCTGTCGCCATGGCCTGCTGGCTGCTTGCCGATGGCCTGCTCTGCTTGCCGTCCTGCTTTAAGGCGATAAAATCATAGGCCGCAGCAATAGGCGCGTACATCTGTTTGAGCAGAACGGAACCTTCGCTGGAAACATCATTGATGACCTGTTTCACCTGCTTGTGCTGGCTACGCAGGATGTCATAACGAAAAGTATAATAGAATTTGCTCGATTTTTCCTTCAGGCGCTGACAAAACGATGAGAAGGGCGTGGGTTTGCCACTGAAGCCGGATTGACCCATATTCCGATATTTTCTGGAACGCAGTTGCAGAAGGCGCTTGATTTCATCATTATTGAGATCCCAGGAAATTTCGATCAGGTGGTCTTCCGGGTTGACTTCCTCATTTTTCTTCAGTTTTACCTCATAGGCCCGAAAGGCGCGCAGACTTTTGGTTTTTAACACCACCTCATCCGTTGCCCGGATCATCTCGAATTTGACTCGTTTAAAAAAGGCAAAGTCATCCCGTTTGGCACCGAGAATAGGTTCATCCACAACCCGGTCAATCGTACCAAGCTGTAAATTATCCGTAGCGGTAATGGTCAACCATCTGGCGCAATCTTCTAAAAGCTGTTTCGGGATCTTTTCTCCCTGCCGGATCTTACCTTCAATCGCACCTGCCCCTTCAGGCGAAATAACCGAATAGTAACCGTGGGAAAACATCATGCGATAATCTGTAAGACCAATGGCCTCGGCTCCTCCCGAACCGCCTTCGGAGATTATGGAAATGAGCGGCACCCGCAGTTTTGCCATTGAATAGATATTTCTGGCGATCTGCTGAGCTGCACCCGGGTAATCCTCAACAGGAAAAGAGCCAGGGGTAAAAATATAGAAATGGATGGGAATTCCTTCGGTCTGGGCAACCTGCATATAACGCAACGCCTTTTCGTTGCCCCATGGTTTGCAGGAACCGCCGTTGCGGTATTCTTCGCCATGTCCCTTTTCCTGGCCGATCACCATCACCTGCTGGGTGATATTCTTCTTTTTTACCCGCCGGACAATTGTTGCTTTTGCAGCGACCAAAGCGGGGTCTATACTGTTTTCTTCCTGGGCGCCCAGCTCGCTGAAGTCCTCGTAGACGTTTTCCAGGATATCCTGCATAGAGAAACGCAACGGGCTCCGGACGATCCGCACCTTCTCCATAGGAGTGAGGTTTTCCTCGCATCGCTGCTCAAGAAAGGAGAGGCTTTCTTCCAGGGTACGGACCTGTTTATCGAGCTCCTCTTCAGTGAGATCGTAAAATGAATTCCTGGCGTTATCCAGTTTCTCCTGCAGTCCGACAAGGTTACCCCAATCCATTCCATCCTTGATCTGGCTCAGGTAGGAAATTCGTTCCGAGCTTTTCAGGAGTCTTTTTCGTAGGTCTTCCATCTTAAAATTTCAGCAGGTTATCTATATTATCTTTAAGATACGCAATATTAGTCATTATCGGATCTCCTGCGCCTTTAGACCCTTCAATAACCACTTCATTTAGAAAACGGCGCCCCCGCTCTTTGGCCTCTTCGATGGAATTTCCCCAGACAATTGCAAGTGCCAAGTTTGGATCATAATCACTGGGGATCACATAGGGACGATCAAAGGGGACATGAGTATAAACGGCGGCCCAGTCGTATTTGGGAAAGTCAAATCTGGAAATCGTGCCGATCCATGGAGCAAAGCCACGGCGGGGATCCTCGGCCACTATGCGAAATTCGATACTTGCGCCGTTGAATTGTATTTTTTTCTGACTGTATCCGATTTTGTCACCAAGAGCCAGCCGGATTTGCTCGCGGATCAGATTCGGTTGTTTTCCGTTAATATAACTGATGCGGGCAGAAACGTCATTTTCAACCTGAATACGGGTGTTGACTTCAAGCAAATAGGGATTCCCGCTCCGCGTCACGATCCATTCCCAGGTTCCTATATTGTCATAACGCACATGGGCTGCAAGCTTTAACGAATATTGCACTATTTTGTCAAGAATATCTTTGGCGTTGAAGTCGTAGGCAAAACAACTTTCCTCAAAGCCGGGAGCAGCTTCCAGCCGTTTCTGCCTCCCAGTACTCTGGATGGTGCAGTTCCGTGTACTGAAATGGACTCGATCACCCTGTTTACTGCAAAGAAGCTGAACCTCAAGGTGGTTGTAATCTCGCAGACACTGTTCAATCAGTACCCCGGCATCACCAAACTGCCGTTTTGCATAATTCTGTACTTGCCGATAGGTTCTGCGAAACTCATCAATCCGCTTCACCTCTTCAATACCCATGCCGCCACCACCAGCCGCCGCCTTGACGAGGACGGACGGGCCCTTGATTTTTTGAGCCCGTTGCTCCTCCAGAAGCTGCTCGGCTATATCCTCGGCCTCCATTTCATTATAAATAGGTCCATCGGTACCAGGAATAGTAGGAATACCAAGCTTATTAGCGACACGTTTCGTATTGATTTTATCGCCCAGATCGCGAATAACCTCCCATTTCGGCCCAATAAACGTAATCGGACGTTCGCGGATGGTCACCCGCCTGGCAAAACGAAAATCTTCCGAGAAAAAACCATAGCCAGGGTGAATAGCTGTGCACTGCGTATGATCGGCAACAGAAATAATATCATTTGGATCTGTATAGCTGGCGACTTTCCAGGCCCGTTTATCGCCCCCCTGGTGTTCCAGATACGGATAAACATGTTCAGAGTCCTTATCGGCCTCGGTGTATACCATGACAAAATCCAGTCCCAATTCCTCGCAGGCCCTGGCGATCCTGATGGCAATTTCTCCCCTGTTCGCTATTAAGACTTTTTCTTTCAAAATCCTGCAACCTGAACGGCAGTGCCGTATTTAGTTTAACGTGACGACGAATTCCAGCGGGTTTGCTGTTCACCTTAGGTGGCGAAAGTTGAAACAACCGCATTATGGCGCCGACGACAGTTCATTTGGCCCGTCTCGACAATCCGGTGTCAAGTAATTTTACAAACTTGTCAATTTTTGTACTATACGAAAAAAATTGACTTTAGCAAATGACTTGAATTAAAGGAAATGAATTCATTGTTTGATCAATGCATTTTTTTTGGTTATTATTGTTTTTTTAAATTGTATCTTCTTTCTAAGCAAGATGCTTATACCGATTTCCCGGCGGGCAGTCAATTTTTTTCTCGTCTGCCAGGAACATCAGAAGGAATCAACAGGCTGAAATCATGGAATTTCTTCCCTGACAAAACACTGAAAGCCTACGAAAAGCCAAAACAACCACAATGGACAAAGAACAGCCTCCATCGGAACGGAATCATTCGTTTCTCCGCCGACTCCTGCAATTTTCACGACTTTCACCCCAACCCGATACACCCGAAGATCTGGAACAAGAAATCCAGGAACTTATTGAAGAAGGAGAAGAACAGGGACTTATCTCAAGCCATGAAGGCGAGATGATCAGCAGCATCTTCGAATTTCGCGACACCTTAGTCCGGGAGATTATGACTCCCGCAACGGAAATTGTCAGTGCGGCCATCACTGCTACACCCTGTGAGCTTATCCAACTTATCAAAAATAAAGGATTCAGCCGAATTCCAATTTATGATGGCAGCCCAGATAATATAGTCGGATTTCTTCATGCCAAGCAGCTTCTCACATGCACCAGCGATACCGAGCTGCCCCCTCTACGCCAAATGATAAACCCACTTTTTTTTGTCCGGGAAAACGACAAAATCGTTTCACTACTACTCGAATTTCAAGCCCGTAAAAAACACATGGCCATCGTAACCGATGAGTTCGGCAGCATCCGCGGTTTGGTGACGCTTGAGGACATTTTAGAGGAAATCGTGGGGGAAATAGCCGATGAAACGGATATACTGGAATACGAATGGCAAATTATCGACGACGACACAGTCATTACCTCGGCAAAAGTTGACATAGAAAAAATCGAATCTTTTTTTGGCCTGGATTTTCCGGAAGGACAGTACGAATCTGTCGGAGGTTTTATAATCAACCAATTGGGCAAAATACCCGAAACCGACGAAGTGGTTGAATACGGACCACTCACCTTTACCGTCGTTTCCGCAAGCAAAAGGAGAGTCAAAAGCGTCAGGGTAACCCGAAAAAAATCATAAATGCTGCGGATAAAAATGATCGGGGGCAGGCTCTCCTCGAAACGAAATATTGCGGTAAAAAGCGGCTTTAATACCGTCCGCCATACTCGGCTGCCTTTACCAATTCTTTTCCTTCATTTACACACACATTGAGCACAAAATACATAACCGACAAATCGAGTTCCTTTTTCAAGAAAATCATTCCTCTGTCATGCATCCTTTAATCCTCTTTCTTCTCAGCTCATTACTCCTCTGGTTATCTTCTCCCGGCCCCGGACTGTCGTTTACTGCATGGTTTGCCCTTGTTCCCTTACTGATTGGCTGTTCTCTTGTTTCGCCCAATAAAGCCGCCAAATTCGGCTTTATCACAGGACTCGTCTATTACCTGCTGCTTATTTACTGGGTGATCATCTCGATGGGAACATACGGACATTTACCCTGGTGGCTGTCCGGTTTGGCGTTGCTTCTCCTCAGTTCCTATATGAGTCTTTATCTTGCCTTCTTCTGCGCAGCCTGCAGCTGGAGCGTCAGGGTTACACCGCCAGT
>QKJV01000410.1 GCA_003249165.1 Desulfobulbaceae bacterium
GATCTCGAAATTGAAAAAATTGAAGTAACGACCAGCCCGTTGCAAAGTTTTCGGCAAGGAGTCAGAATGATTCCGACTCTTTCAGCGGTAAACCTGAAACTTGCAGGCATATATCTGACACAAGATACTATACGTAATTTCTTAGAAAAATTGTACCACTCCCAACCTCTTGACTGACCAGCCTGTCAGTATTTCTTCTGATTTTCCTCCAATAAGCAACGAAATAACTCAAAAAACAGGTGGACTGACAATCATCATCCGATGCTTTTCCTGAAGTTAGCATTGCCTCACCTTGTCATTTAGCTAATCAATCATTATTATTACCATTATAAAAAAACAAAAATGTAGCCAACCAGGAAAATTATGAAGATAAAATATGGTCTGCAGACCGAAAAAGAACGCATCTGCTCCGATGAACGCAGCATTACAGGTGAATGCCGTGCAAAAATCCCTGAAGTAGTTGATCAACTCGTAAACAGCTGTTTCCGGGATGGATGCTTTGAACATATCAACACCGATCCTCTTCCTTCAAAACAACGAGCAATTGATCTTATTGACCGGTGCCGCGATATTCTTTTTCCAGGTTATTTCCGGTCTCAGGATATTGATCATGTAAGCCTGAAATACAAACTCGGCTTGGACATTTCCAGTTTTTACGATTTGCTTGCTTTGGAAATTGCCTACAGCATTCGCCACGAATGTATTCGTCACAACAAATCCTGCCAGCAGTGCGATGAACAGGGCAAGCAAAAGGCGCTGAGTTTTGTCCAATCGCTGGCAGATCTACGGAAGACACTCGCTTCGGATGTAAGGGCTGCTTATGAAGGTGATCCTGCCGTTACCAGCTATGATGAAGTAATCTTCTGCTACCCTGGAATTTCGGCGATCACCATTTATCGCATCGCTCATCTTCTCTATAGACTTAATGTACCCATTCTTCCCCGGATGATGACTGAGCACGCACATAGTGCCACAGGAATTGACATTCACCCCGGTGCCCAGATTGGTGAATCATTTTTCATCGATCACGGGACTGGTGTAGTTATAGGCCAGACAGCTGTAATCGGGAACAGAGTAAAGATCTATCAAGGAGTCACGCTGGGCGCCCTTTCCTTCAAAAGAGACGCAAGCGGAGAACTGGAACGCACCGGCAAGCGACACCCAACCCTTGAAGATGATGTCACTGTCTATGCTGGTTCGACTATACTCGGTGGAGACACGGTGATTGGCGCCCGTTCAGTGGTGGGTGGTAACGTGTGGCTCACCCATTCCATCCCAGCTGATACCAAGGTAATCCTTAATCCTTGCTTGCTCCTTTATTTTCTTACGATGTTGTGGCTCATGGTTAGCAACTTTTATTGTTCCCTACCACTCCTTGCCAAATAGAGGAGGAGTGGTAGTTTTATATCAATAGTCATTGACCACGGCATAAAATAACTCCAACACCCCTGTTCCGATTAACAATAGGCATACACTCTTATTCGATTGAGTAGTTGTTTTAAAAGGGATAGGAGGTTTTCAGCCCTGGCAAACATAAAAATTATTGAGACTCCAGATGAAAATTTCCTCTCATACTTCTGAAAGCAGACATCGCATATCTTGCGAATTGATTCACTTCCTGATCTCCTTTTAAAAGTCTTCGTTGACCGTTTACAGTTTCCTTTTTTCTCTTCTCACCATGCGCTAATAACATGCTATTTTTCGATGCAAACATAGCGTGAGGGTTATTTCTATTTATACTTAATGCCCGATCACATCAAAATGATTGAAACTATATGTTTTTTTGTGTTGCAATTCTTCTGCTATTGTTCATCAAACCCATACCCATACGTTCCATATCCAAACGTAAACCTTTTTAAATGAAATAAAACTGCGGCATGACCTGATGCCAAACCGTCACCTATTTTCAAAGGAAAAGTTATGCTATCGCTTTAGTATTTTGAAAAAACAGCATGTTAATCCTCTGACTCACAAAAACCTCATCATACCTTTTTTCAAAGCCACAAACGAACATGTTCTATTATTAAACATTAAAGAACACAACTCCAACTTCCCGCAGACCTAAATATCCCCAAGCCTCCCCCGATCAGCAGATACATTTTAACGTTTCTTAATGTTTCAATTTGACCAAAAATCAAAGCGGACGCTGCCATTTCCATAATTTCCACAACCCATTGTATGTCCGAAGAAATTTATCAAATTTTACAAATGGCATATTAGCTGCAATTTCCTGAGTAAATTTGATTCACGCAGATAAGTTGCGTCCAAATATAAGAAACGTCTCGAAGCAGAGTGCATTTGCTTCCAATCTGAAGAAATTCATGAGAGCCCTCTCAAAAAAACTCACCCCGGATTTTTTACCTGCGCATACCCATTTCCTCGCAGCATGTCTCTTTAATGAGAGATTTTTCAACACGACATAAATCTCAAATTAAAGGGAAAACAATATTTAGAAACAGCAACAACATCGGCTCATTGTCAAATGGATTATTAAACTGAAAGGAGGCTTTATGAAAGCAAGGGATTTAATGATACCCCTTGTGGACTATCTGAAACCAGATAATACCATCAGGGATGCGGTCAACTTATTGCAAACCGCCAAAAGAGGAGAAGAAAAAATCGGCGTCAAAGGGCTGCCTGTCCTTGACGATAAGAAAGAACTCGTCGGGATGATCTCCATGGGAGATATACTGAAAGCCGTCTATCCTTCATATATGTATATGATGAACCTCGGAGATTTCACCTGGGATGGCATGGTCGAATCCCTGGTTGGACAGGTAGCCGATAAAACAGTCGCATCAATCATGTCAAAACAGGTTATCACGATTAAAGAAACCGACCCGTTAATGGAATGTGTTGACCACATGATCCGAAACGATGTGAAGCGTTTGCCCGTGATCGACCCAAACGGCAAGGTCGTCGGCATACTTTACGAGCGGGATGTTTTTTTTGCAATCGTTAAAGCAATGCTGGATGAAAAAAGAGGAGGCCCGAAATGACTGAACATATAGCCGCCTCTACAAATCAGGTCGTTATGGGATCACACTTCTGGATTGCAACCTCGCTTTTTATTCTGGCTTACGGTCTTATCGTCTCGGAAAAAATACACAAGACAATTATCGCTATCTTCGGCGCGGCACTGATGATTGTCCTGGGCATCATTAATCAGGAAGAGGCGTTTCACTCGCTCGAACTCGGAGTGGACTGGAATGTCATTTTCCTGCTCGTCAGCATGATGATCATCATCAACATCATGAAACCAACGGGTGCTTTTGAGTATATTGCAATTAAGAGCGCCAAGGTGGCGGAGGGAAAACCCTTCAAAATAATGGCGGTGTTATCGATCGTGACGGCCGTCATGTCAGCATTTCTTGATAATGTAACCACGGTCCTGCTGATCGCGCCCGTCACCCTGCTTATCTGCCAGGCTCTTGAGCTGGAGGTTGTTCCCTATCTCATCACTGAAGCGCTGGCTTCAAACATAGGCGGAACGGCAACCCTGATCGGCGACCCGCCCAACATCATGATTGCCTCCAAAGCCCAGCTGGACTTCATGGCATTCCTCAACAACCTGGCACCCGCGGTCATTGTTATCCTGATTGCATATGTTATCAGTATCAAATTAATATTCGGCAAAAAACTCCATGTCAGAGATGAACTGCGGCAAAGAATCATGGCCATGGATGAAAACGCCGCCATAAAAGACCCGCGTTTACTAAAAAAATGCCTTTTCGTTCTCGGCATCACTATAACCGGCTTTATTCTGCACGGCATGCTGCATTTTGAACCTGCAACCATCGCTCTGTTTGGTGCCGGTCTTCTGCTCCTCATTTCCGGCGTTAAAGAACCGCATCACATACTCGCTGAAGCGGAATGGGCGACACTCTTCTTTTTCATGGGGCTTTTTATTATTATCGGCGGCGTCGTTAATGTAGGACTCATAAAATGGATGTCAATCAAGGTGCTTGAACTGACACAGGGGAACCTCTTCAGTACGACAATGGTCGTGATGTGGTTCTCGGCTTTTGCCTCCGCCTTTATCGACAATATTCCGTATGTGGCGACTATGAATCCACTTATTATTGATATGGCGAAACAGCTCTGGCCTGATGTGACCGGACTCCAGCTTCTCCATCATCCAGACCTTATGCCTCTCTGGTGGTCCCTTGCTCTCGGTGCTTGTCTTGGTGGTAACGGTACAGCAATCGGCGCTTCGGCAAATGTAATTATCGTCGGCATGTCTGAAAAAATGGGCAGCCCGATATCATTCAAAAAATTTATGTATTACGGTATGCCCCTCATGGTCGAATCCGTCATCATCTGCACCATTTATGTATGGCTAAGGTATTATATGCTTCATTTCTAATTTATTAGAAAGCTATCATCTCGCTCGGTTACTCTCTCAGAGGGGGGTGCCTGATTACCAGACCAGCACCCCTCGTCCTGCCTTCATGGAAATACCCCGATACATCTCTCCCGCAAATGCAAAACAAGAAAAGAACAATCAATTAAGTAAGTCGATAAGAGCAGTTGAACTTTTTAAACCTTTCTGGTAAATCGGAAAAAAACGGAACAGAAAAGACAGCTGATTGATGATATAAATGAAAGAGACGATCACTCAACCTTGAGGGAATTGGGCCTTTTGACACAACTCTCTGAAGGGAAATATCTGGAAATTTCCGCCATGCGGGCGGGTTCGCACCTTTATGCAACACTTGTAATTGTCAGGTCGTTATCCGTATCGGCTATGAGCCAGATGCCAAGCCGGACAAGCCAGGCAACCCGGTGCAGCTCTTCCTTTCTGTTGTACTGAAAACCGATCCAATAATTTTTTTGAACTGTTTCCTTTATCGGCACAGTAACAGGGTATTGTCGTCTCTTTTCAACGAAAAATTTTGTTAACAAACGCAGAAATCAACCTTATTACGATAATCTTTTGTATTTCCTGCGCGGAAAATTAAATTTATGCGGTCAGCAGACAAGACATAACAACTGCAATATATAGGGGCAACGCGCCAATTTATACAAGCGAAGCACCTCCCACACAGTCGTAATTGGGCAGATCATTGGATAATCTGGGAATTATCCGATAGATGGCAATATCACATAACACATTCTTTAAGCCAGAACTTTACCTTTTACCCGGTTACGGATAATAGAATCGAAGATATGCACCCAAAAAGAATGCTGGAAAGATGCAACAGCTAAGAACCGCACAATTTTTGCACACTGAAAAAAGTCGCGATAGCAAAAAAATACCGATTTTACGATGAAAGGGTGGAAATAATTCGTAAGATGCATTACTAGTATTAAATCTTACCGAACATCGTGCAGTTACGGCACTTCCATTTTGCTTTCATCTTATATTTTAACCAATAAACATTTTTAAGGAGAAGTTATGTCAAGGAAAATGGTCACTATTGATGGCAACCAGGCATGTACGCATGTCGCTTATGCCACAAGCGAAATCATCACCATCTATCCTATTACCCCGTCTTCCCCCATGGCTGCTGAAGCTGATTCCAAGGCAACTGCCGGCCAGAAAAATATCTGGAACAGCGTGCCGGTTGTCACCCAGATGCAATCAGAGGGCGGTGTTGCAGGCTCCCTGCACGGTTCTTTAACCACAGGCGCTCTGTGTACCACATTCACGGCCTCCCAGGGTCTGCTGCTGATGATCCCCAATATGTATAAACTGGCAGGGGAGCTTACACCGACCGTTTTTCACATCACTGCAAGGTCTCTGGCCTGCCAGGGGCTCTCCATTTTTGGTGATCACAGCGATGTCATGGCCGCTCGCCAGATCGGCTGGGGCATGCTCTGCTCCCAGAATGTTCAGGAATGTCAGGATATGGCACTTATCTCCACTCAGGCATCCTTAAAATCCCGTATTCCATTCATGCATTTCTTTGACGGGTTCAGAACCTCGCATGAAATACAGAAAATCGAGCAGCTTTCCATGGATGACATGAGCGCCATGATTGACGAGGATCTTGTTATTGCCCACCGTCAGCGCGGGCTTTCTCCTGATCGCCCAATGATGCGTGGTACCGCACAAAATCCCGACGTTTATTTCACCGGTCGCGAAACAGTCAACAAATATTACTTCGCCACGCCGGCCATTGTTCAGGAGACCATGGATAAATTCGCAGCCATGACCGGCCGGCAGTATCATCTTTTTGACTACTATGGCGCGCCGGATGCCGAGGAAATCATTGTTATGATGGGTTCCGGTTGCGAGACAGTTGCCGCAACCATCGACCATCTTGTCGCTCAAGGCAAAAAAGTCGGTCTGGTTATTGTCCGGCTCTATCGTCCTTTCGACATGAAGGCCATGGTTAACGCCATGCCTGCTACTGTGAAACGTATTACCGTCCTTGACCGTACCAAGGAACCGGGTGCCCCCGGCGAACCTCTCTATCTTGATGTCCGTGCCGCAGTCGGTGAAGCGATTGAAACCTCCAGCATGAAGACGCACCCGATGATTCTCTCCGGCCGTTACGGTCTCGGTTCTGCCGAGTTTACCCCACCTATGGTTAAAGCGGTATTTGACAATATGGCTGCCTGGGCTCCGAAGAATCATTTCTGTGTCGGACCAAATGATGACGTGGCATTTACGAGCCTTCCTTACGACAAATCATTCAATATCGAGGGCAAGGATGTTTACCGCGCCATGTTCTATGGCCTCGGCTCTGACGGAACGGTCGGTGCAAACAAGAATACCATCAAAATTATCGGGACGGAAACAGACAACAGTGCCCAGGGTTATTTTGTTTACGACTCGAAAAAATCGGGCTCTATCACCACAAGCCATCTCCGTTTCGGTAAAAATCAGATTGTAGCGCCTTATCTGATTAACAAGGCAAACTTTATTGCATGCCACAACTTCACCTTCCTGGATAAATATGACATGTTATCCAATTTGGAAGAGGGCGGCACATTTCTGCTCACCACCACTTTCAAGGAGAAAGAAATCTGGAAACAGCTGCCTGCTGCCGTTCAGAAGCAACTTATCAATAAAAACGCTAAATTCTACATCATTGATGCCATCAACCTGGCCGAGGCTATTGGTCTGGGAGCTCGCATCAACATGATCATGCAGACCGCATTCTTCCTTATTTCCGGCATTCTTACAAAGGAAGAGGCAATCAAGGCAATCAAGGAAGCCATTTATAAGACATACGGCAAAAAAGGCGAGAAAGTCGTCAACATGAACTATAGTGCTGTTGATACGGCGGTCAACAATATCGTTGAGGTGAAGGTTCCTAAAACTGCAGGCGGCCACGAAATGCCCCCTACGGTTCCGGACGACGCACCAGCCTTTGTCAAAGAAGTCACCGCCAAAATGATCCAAGGAAAAGGCGAGGATATCAAAGTTTCCCAGATGCCGGCGGACGGTACCTGGCCGACAGCTACGACTCAGTATGAGAAACGCAACATTGCCGTTCACGTGCCCGTCTGGGTGCCGGAAAACTGCATTCAGTGCGGTCGTTGCTCGCTTGTCTGCCCCCATGCCTCTATCCGCATGAAAATCGTCAAGGATAGCGACCTGAAAAAAGCCCCCAAGGCATTCAAGACAGCCGATGCCGTCGGGAAGGAGTTCAGTGACCACAAAGCCATCGTCCAGGTATTCACGGAAGACTGCTGCGGTTGCACCCTCTGTGAGACCATATGCCCTGCGAAAAAGAAGGCGCTGGTTATGACGACCAACACTGAAGAGATCAGAAAGACCGAGGCTACCAATGTCAAATACTTCCTCAGTCTGCCCGAAGTAGATTACTCCAAGATCGACCCATCAACTGTCAAAGGAAGTCAGTTAATGCGTCCCCTCTTTGAGTTCTCCGGAGCTTGTGCCGGATGTGGTGAAACACCATATATTAAACTGGTAACCCAGATGTTCGGTGATCGCATGCTTGTTGCAAATGCTACTGGCTGCTCCTCCATTTATGGAGGCAACCTGCCAACCACCCCATACAGTAAACGGAATGACGGACGCGGACCGGTCTGGTCAAACTCACTGTTTGAGGACAATGCAGAATTTGGCCTCGGCATGCGGCAAACAGTTAATAAACTGGGACATCAGGCGATCGAGCTGATCGAGGAAGCAGCTGCACAGAAAATCATTACAAAAAAAGTGGCAGCCGATCTGAGTTCTGCTTCACAGAAAAATCAGGTTGAAATAGAAGCACAGCGCGCCCGTGTCGCGAAACTAAAAGAAACTCTGGCCGCAAGCGACAACATTATTGCCAAACGCCTTTATAATGTAGCGGATTTTCTCGTCAAAAAATCCGTCTGGATTATTGGCGGCGACGGTTGGGCCTACGATATCGGTTACGGCGGACTGGATCACGTTCTTGCCTCCGGTGAAAACGTTAACGTCTTGATTCTCGATACCGAGGTCTACTCGAACACCGGTGGGCAGATGTCAAAATCCACTCCACGTGCTGCAACTGCCCAGTTTGCTGCAGGTGGTAAGAAAATGCCGAAAAAGGACATCGGCATGATTTTCTCCACCTATGGCAATGTTTATGTAGCGAAAGTATCCATGGGCGCCAATCCGAACCAGGTAGCCAAAGCTATCGCAGAAGCGGAAGCTTATGATGGACCATCCCTGGTCATCGCCTATGCGCACTGCATCAACCACGGATTCAATATGGCAAAAGGCCTCGACCAGCAGGTTAAAGCAGTCAAATGTGGACATTGGCCACTTTACCGTTACAACCCTGATTTGGAAAAAGAAGGCAAGAACCCGCTTCACCTTGACAGCAAGGCTCCTTCCATGCCTTTTGAGGAGTATGCTTTGGGCGAAAACCGCTACCGGGCGTTGAAAATCACAAACCCGAGCATGGCTGGAGAGCTGATGGCACAATCTCAGAAGGACGTGGACAGAGGCTGGAAATTCCTTGAAGGACGATTCAAATCGCTTGAGCCTGTT
>QKJV01000347.1 GCA_003249165.1 Desulfobulbaceae bacterium
AAGTTAAATAGTTTATCTGCTTCTTGAGGAAAAAAACCCGCAGCAATGCGGGTTTTTTTATTTACTTCAGCTCAACAGGTGTCACTCCTTCTGCAACAGATTTCTTTGCGGGAAACAATGATGATCATCCGTGAAGAGTTTTCTTTTCAGCTCAATCTGCACTCAATTAAATGAATTGTTTCCGAAAATTTGCCGGATATCATCGTCGACCGGCTCTTACTTCCTAAAGTTATACGCAATCTGGTCGATAATGCGCTTAAGTATGGTGGTGAAAAATTGAGTGAAATTGAGATCGGTTACTGGGAATCAGAAGATTTCCACATCCTTTCTGTTCGAGATGATGGGATTGGGCTGGGAGATGAAAAATCTGAAAATTCTTTTTTCCATGTTTATGCGCAAGAAGACAGTCCTCGGTATTGAAGGGCCGGGATCGGGCTTGCTATCGTTAAAGAAGTTGCAGCCAAACATGGTGGAGGGGTAGGGGGCGAGCACAGTGGAACGCGAGGTGTTTCCTCTCATATTTCTTTTGCTAATTCTTCGGGAAAAGCTTTTTAGCCTCTCTTTCAAAAAAACGGGAAGAAAAAATATAATTTCACCGTATAAGTTGTTTTGCCCAAGCCAAGTTTAATAATTTCCCTAGCATTAATTCTGTTATCTTTTTTTAATCGATAATTATTCGTTTTGTGATAGATTCTAAAACCACTTGAACTATAAGAAGAAATATTCAAGAGAAATTTTGTACTTCTGACTTCTGACACAAAAGTCAAAATGTGTCATTTTTCGTTGTCGGTGGCGACTCCCTTTACTGCCTAAAAGTATCAGGCGGCATAACTTTTCGGAATGGATTACAATTCATTCAAAAAATAGAAGGAGGATGACTATGGAAGACTGGTTGGGATCGATTCAGGACCTTGTTATTGGCTCGGGCTTAAATCTGCTTGCCGCGATTGTCATTTTTATCGTTGGTAAATGGGCTGCAAGGTTTTGCCAGAGGCTGTCGGAAAGGCTTATGAACAAAAGCAAAGTGGAACCGACACTGGTGAAGTTTGTTGCTAATCTGATTTACATTGCTCTCTTGACTTTCGTCATTATTGCCGCACTGGGTCAGCTGGGTGTGCAGACAACTTCTTTTGTTGCCGTAATTGGCGCGGCAGGTCTGGCGATTGGTCTTGCCCTGCAGGGTTCGCTTTCCAACTTTGCCGCTGGTGTGCTGCTCATTCTTTTCCGTCCTTTTAAAAAAGGAGATTATATTGAATCGGCAGGAACTGCCGGGACAGTGGAGGAGATTCAAATTTTCACCACCATGCTCGTTACCCCTGATAATAAATTGATCATTGTGCCGAACTCAAAAATAATTAGTGATAATATCGTCAATATTTCCGCTAAGCCTACAAGGCGGGTGGACTTTGTCTTTGGCGTAGGGTATGCTGACGACATCGATAAGGTAAAAATGGTAATACGGCAGGTTTTTTCGGAGGATAGCCGTATTCACAAGAATCCTGATGTATTTATAGGTGTTCTTGCCCTGGCAGACAGCAGTGTGAATTTTGCCGTCAGGGCATGGGTAAATGCCGGAGATTATTGGGGTGTGTTTTTTGATATAAACGAAAAAATGAAAAAACGTTTTGATGCTGAAGGAATCAGCATTCCCTTTCCTCAACGTGATGTGCATCTCTATGCAGTAAAGGAAGGCTAATCGAAATTTAGTTTTCTGCTTTCACAACCCAAAATGCGTGAAAATGGCCCGCTTGCGTCATGGCAGCAGGCCATTTTTCTTTGCTGCTTTGTAATATTATTATCCTGATCATGGAAGCTTATAAGATAATAAACACTGTTTTCCTGATCGCAACATAAGAAGGAGTGTATTTATTTGAAAAAAAACAAAGAATTAGGAGCTGGAGACGATATCGACTCCCGCTGCCTGAAATGTAAGGATGTTACCAATCATACCATCGTCGCCATGGTTGCAGATAAAGTTGTTAAGGTCCAATGTAATGTCTGCCATTCCCTGCACAATTATCGTCCTGTTCAAGGGGGAGTAAAGGCACTTGTTCGTCGTAACGTTATAAAAAGAGACCAACCTGCTAAGGAAGTAAAAACAGCTGCAGGTTCAAAATCAGAAAAACGTTTCCACGAAATGATTGAAGGCAGGGATCAGCGAGCTGCTATCCCCTACGCAATGAATGTGGCTTTCCAAACGGATGATCTGGTGGATCACCCTGTCTTTGGAATCGGGTTGGTCGTCAAGACAATTTCACCCAATAAAATGGAAGTGGTGTTTAAGGAGGCAAGTAAAATTCTCATCTGCGCCCCAAAAACGTAATTGCCTTTTAGAATGGCTTAGTCTGGCTTGATGCGTGTCTTTTGCGTCTTATTGCCGCAATTTTGGCGGGTGAGGATCGAGGGCTTTGAGTTTTGCAAGCAATCGGTGGGGAGAGGGAAAATCAGGAAAAACGTCGAGATTTTCTTCAAGGGCTTTAACAGCCTTGGCGGCCATTTTTTCCATTCCCTTTCTGCTTCCTCCTCTCATAAGAATGTATACTCCAGCAGCGCGTATGAGACCCTGAAGCGCGATTTTTTCCCGTCCCTGTGCTTCCATCCACAACTTTTCGAGTATTTCATGTACCTCAAAAAAAAGTTCATTATCCCATAAAATTAGACTTTTTTGGAGCAGAGTGGTTTCTGGTTGGCGGATAAAAATTGCGAGGCATTTTCTGTATCTCTCTAGATGGTCTAAAATGTAAGACTTTTTGGCATCAGGCAATTTCGTCTGCAGAAGGGATTGTCCTGTCGATTCGAAGGCGGTGGGTGTTAACTCTTCGACGGAGCGGGTAAAGGCGGCTGACAATGAGTTGCGGATATCACGCGCCTGTCGGTCCCTGAATGGATCAAAATTTATTTCTTCCATAATTATCAATGGTAATAAAGAAAATAAAGAAAAGCGAGTATGAAAAAATTTTGAAGAAGTTAATATTTGCTGTCATATTAGCAGAGTTGTCAAAATAACTTCCATTGTAATTCTTATCAATGTTGTTTGGGAGTATATAATGAAAAAACTTGTTGAGGAAATAAAGAAATTCCGTGCTGAGCGTGATTGGGACCAGTTTCATAGTCCGAAAAATCTGGTAATGGCTCTCATGGTGGAGTGTGCTGAACTGGCTGAACATTTCCAGTGGCTTACCCAGGAACAGAGCAAGAATCTACCAGCGGAAAAAAGGAATGCCGTCAAGGAAGAGATGGGCGATGTGTTAGTTTATCTGGTAAATCTAGCGGAAAGATTGAATATTGATCTTCTGAAAGCCGCCACGGAAAAAGTTGAAAAAAATAAGAAAAAATATCCCGCAAACAAAGTGAAAGGAAAGTCTTTAAAGTATGATGCATATACTCCAAAAAAGGCAGCGGACGAGCTTGTCGTCATAGTGGACGAGCAGAACCAGATAATTGGCAGCGCTACACGCAGCATCATGCGGCGTTTCAACCTCATCCATCGAGCAACCTATATTCTCCTTTTCAATAGTAAAAATCAGCTTTTTGTTCATCAGAGAACGCAAACAAAAGATATTTTTCCAGGATATTATGACATTGCTGCAGGTGGAGTCGTCCTAGCCGGCGAGGAGTATGATCTCTCTGCAGAGCGTGAACTGGAAGAAGAATTAGGGATATTCGGTGTCCCGTTACAACCTCTTTTTGAGTTTTGCTGGGGAGAAGAAAGCAACAAGGTTTGGGGGAAGGCATATATTTGTATTAGCGATGGACCGGTTACTCTTCAAGAGGAAGAGGTGCAATGGGGAAGGTTTATGGACATTGAAGAAGTGGTGAACCTACGGGCCAGTCAACCTTTCACCCCGGATGGACTTTATTTACTCGACCGGTATCTTGCTGAGGTTACATCGGTCAAGGAAAAGGATATAAAAAGATTGTAAAGGATATATTTTGTTAGAAATATTGTTCTGAAAAATTTTTGCTTTACGAACGTCTTTAGTGCAATGAGTTATAAGAATAACCCTTTCTCTTGAGGTAACGAGTCTTGGTTTTGCTGGATCGCCTTCAAGATGCATGGGCTCTTTAGGAATGCCCAGCCCACATTCGACTTCCGGGCAGACGGGAACAGAATCAACATATTTTCCCGTTATATCGGTAACATACCGGTCATGTTTGTGACCGCCGTTCTCCCTGACTTTATTGCCTAGAAGGCAGGAACTGATCCCAAGTCGGATTTTCTCTTCCATCATGTGCTCCCACGTTTGAGTGAATTATAAGGGGAAATTTTTCTGTAACCCGTCGAGACCAACCTGCTCATTTCTGAACGCCTGAAGACTTTTTAGTAATCTCCAGAAAGACTTTGCCACATCCGTGAGATCCTGTTGCCGGCTTGAATCCGCAATAATAGCATTGCGGGCGTGGGGCCGGATAATTTCTAGATTCCTGCTCACGCTTGACTCATCGAATGTTCGGTACCATTCCCTGGAAAGCTTTGACCTGATCTGAGTGATTTTATTAAAGCACGGGATAGGGTCCGTCAAAAGATCCCTTCTTTTAATAACCTGTCTGAAGGACAACGAAAAATATATAAAAGATATGGACCGATTAGTTCGATATGATCAAAACTTTTGCTCCCCGGATTTTTCGTGCTTTAAGCTCGTTGAGCGCTGAATTGGCATCATCGAGTCGGAATTGTTGTGTTTCAGCCCTCAAAGGAATCGCGGCCGCAAGTTGTAAAAATTCGTGGATGTCGGTTCGACTGACATTAGCAACGCTTTTTATCTCTTTTTCAAGCCATAGATGATCTGGGTAATCAAGTTTTAGAAGTTGTTGTTTATCTTTTTCTTCTTTGCGAATGGCGTTAATAACCAGTCTGCCTGCGGGACGGAGGTTTGTCAGGGCTGAAAGAATCGGTTTCCAGGCAGGGGTCGTATCGATGATACAATCAATTTTCTGTGGAGGCTGGTCTTCTGTGTCTCCAGCCCAGACTGCCCCGAGTTCGCGGGCAAATTTTCTTTCCGCTTCGTTTCTTGCAAAGACAAAAACAGGTGAGTCCGGGAAAAGATGTTGTGCCATCTGCAGAACGATATGGGCAGAAGCTCCGAAACCAGTCAGGCCGAGAGTCTGTCCGTTTTGTAAACCAGTGAGCCGTAAAGAACGGTAACCGATAGCACCGGCACACAGCAGTGGCGCGGCCTCAGCGTCTGAAAAGATTTCTGGAACTGCGTGGGCGGAACCTGCCGGGACGGTTATGTATTCGGCATACCCTCCGTTCACATCTCTGCCGGTTGCTAAAAAATGGGGGCAGAGGTTGTCATTTCCCGATAAGCAATAATGACATTTTCCACAGGAGGAGTAAATCCAGCCGATGCCGACACGGTCGTTAACCTGAAACAGACTGACGTTTGCGCCGACCACTTCAACCCGACCGATAATCTGGTGCCCCGGAATAACGGGAAGAGCAGGGGGTGGTGTTCTCCCTTCTATTTCATCGAGTTCCGTATGGCAGACACCACAGGCCGAAACGCGGACGAGTATTTCATTTTCCTTTGGTTCAGGGACTGGAAATTCAGTAAGAACTAGACGGCTCTCACCTTCATGCAGAGGGCCGAGATGGGGCAGTATCATTGCTTTCATAACATCGCCATCAATCGTTTGGCTGGGAGTCAAGCCGGGTAAAGAGTCTGGCCTGCACAAACATTCCGGCGGCAACCAGCAGGACAAATGTCAAAATTCCGGTTATGTGTTGCAGGTTGAGGGAATTGACAATTGCCCCAGCCCCGACGATACATGAGAGAACCATAAGGATAGGATCAAGAATCCAGAAAGAGGCAGAGGCACCGATCAATCCACCAATGATTACAAAAATAATGATCATTTTGGATGAAATAAAAGGCTGGACAAGGAGCAAAGCCATGTAGCTTCCAGCATAGAATCCAGCCAGAGCGAAGGCAAAACGCTGGGCGAAAATAGCCAGGACTGAACCAAGCCCACCGGTACAGAGGCCGATGAGAACAATGATCCATTGCGGTTGATCTGCGAGAAACATGGAGGAAAATTCAACCCCCACAATAAAACCTGCTATCCCCACAAAGAACCAGAAAAGTTTCCGGCCGAAAAGCAGAAGGGCCACTCCTAAAATGATATTGTATAGTTCCATGGAATTGTTGTCTTATGAGGTTTTTAATTTATGAAAATAGTTTGCATCACAATCCCGGACTTCTGTTTGCAGCATCACGACACTTGAGGAGCGATTGCTTATTGTCAGGGAAAACATTTTTTTTCTCCAGCTTTCGTAACTGTTTGTCCCCGGGATACGGCAGAAGTTTTTATGGGGATTGCTCGCCCAGAAAACGATAATATTCTGTAACTATTCGATTATTCATGATATTTTGAGCAATGAAATACTTGACTAATCTGGTAACCCATTTCTATTGCAAATTACGGATACGTACCTCAATATCCTTTTCATGTTGCAATAGATGGAGCAGATCATCAGGGTCGGCACCACTGTAATGATATGGGTAGAGGATTTTGGGGCGGAAAGCTCGCGCAGCATCTGCCACCATTTCCGGAGTCATGGTGTATGGCAGATTCATCGGCAGGAAGGCAATATCAATATGGCGTAACTCTTTCATTTCCGGAATGTTTTCCGTGTCGCCGGCAATATATATCCTTTTGTCACCGAAGGTGAGGATATAGCCATTCCCAATACCTTTGGGATGGAAGGGCTGGTTATTGTCTCGTTTATGCACAATGTTGTATGCTGGAACCGCTTCAATTTTCAAATCCTGGATGGTAATAGCATCGCCATTATGCATGATGGTTGCCCCATGGATCTGTTTTGCGCATGTTTCCGTTAGAACGATATCTGTTTTGTCTGTCCGAACCTTGTTCAGGGTTGGCAGGTCGAAATGGTCATAATGTTCGTGGGTTATCAAAATAATATCTGCTTTCGGCATAATTGAATAATCTGCAACTTTACCGAACGGATCAACATAAATGATTTTCCCATGAAAGGCCAACATCAGGCTGGCATGACCGATCGATGTAATGACAAGCTCACCATCAGAGGTTTCAAATTTATCAGATACAAAGTGTTCTTGTGCAAAAGAGCTGAACGGACAAAGCAGGATAAAGAATAAAAAGATACTTAAAAGTTTGTTCATGGTTTGACCTCCTTACCGCTGGTGTGTAAATGTCGGTCTGTGGTGATGGGAAAAGTTCTCTTGTTTGATTGCTGTAAGAGCACAGATGAACCCTGTTAAGGAAATCAGCTTCGTTATCGGCATGTCTAAAAAGCTGTAATATGTATGCAATTTAGCAGAACAACAGTGAATCGGCAAGCCGCCAGTAGCCTTTATGTTAGGGTTTGACGAGAGGGACTCATTAACAGAGGATGGTTTTTTACTCCACTGGTGTTCCCCTTGTCAATGGAGAATTCAGAGTGAAAAAAGTAGTTTTTTGTTATTATTAGATATTTTTGATAGATATGATTTGTTTGATCTGATTTGCTTCGTTGCGAATTGCTGGAGTGAAATATTTTCATTAGTCAGCATAAGTGTCGGCATTTCGTAATTGTCTTGGCATTTGCTGTTATTGTCTCAATACAACATTATTTCTAGAAATTAACTTATATTTCCTGGTTTGGGCAGTTTTCTTCCAGGCCACGCCAGCAACGGCCATCGCGGGCAATGAGGTAGTCCGCTTCCCGTGGACCATCACTGCCCCTGGCATATTGCACTGCCCCTGGCATATTGCCGTACTGGAATGGCCGTCTTTCCGTCTTTATCTTCCAGGATAGGCGCTATAAAAGACCATTGTCCCTCAATGACATCGGCCCGTCCGTAAAGCAGGTTATCGCCTCGCATGCAATCAAGCAGCAGCCGTTCATAGGCCGTCCTTTTTTTGCCGGCAAAGGCACGGGCATAACTGAAGTCCATGGTCACTTCGCCGACCTCAAGATGATCGCCGGGCACCTTGCAGGCAAAAGAAAGGGTAATTCCTTCATCGGGCTGAATCCGCATGGTCAGCACATTGGGGTGGATGCGTTGGCAGGCATCAACGCCGCCGAAAAGACAGATGGGGATAGGGCGGAAATGGATGGATACCTCGGTCAGTTTTGCCGCCAGGCCTTTTCCGGCCCGAATGTAGAAGGGGACACCCTGCCAGCGCCAGTTATCGATAAATACCTTGAGAGCAACAAAGGTAGGCGTTTCCGAGTCCGATTCCACGTTTTTTTCTGCGCGGTAGCCGCTGTACTGCCCCAAAACGACATTGTCTGCTAAATCGCCTGCATCCAAGGCTCTGAGCGCTCGGAAGAATTTACTTTTTTCGTCATGGAAATCTCGAGATTTGAAGGAAACCGGCGACTCCATGGCCACCAGCGCCAGAATCTGCATCAGGTGGTTCTGCAGGACATCCCGTACCACGCCGGTTTTGTCATAAAAGGCACCGCGGGTACCTATGCCCATATCTTCGGCAGCGGAGATCTGCACGTGGTCAATGTGGCTGCGGTTCCAGAGTGGTTCAAAAATAGCATTGGCAAACCGCAGCACCAGGATGTTCTGGACGGTTTCCTTGGCCATGTAGTGATCGACCCGGAAGATCTGGCTTTCGTCAAGGATGCTGGTGGCCAGATGGTTAAGCTGGCGGGCAGACTCGAGATCCGTGCCGAAAGGTTTTTCGATGACCACCCGGCTCCAGGGATGCTGTCTGTCAGCATTAACCGGGTAAATCAAGCCGGAACTGTGGAGATTACGCAGGATATCGGCAAAAAAAGGCGAGGCGGTTGCCAGATAAAAGAGACGGCTGCCGCCGGTTTTCTGCTCCTCTTCGATTTTTTTGATGATCTTGGCAAGATTATCATAATCTTCTTTACCTCCAAAATCGCCGGCAACATAGCGAAGCCGTCTAGCCAGCATCTCCCAGACCGGTGGAGAAAAGGATTGGCCCATTTTTTTCGCCAGACTCTGCCGTATCTGGGCGATGAAAGACTCCGTCGTGCGATCGGTATGACTGTAGCCGATGATCTCGAACTGATCGGGCAGTTTCTTTTCGGCAGCCAGTCCGTACAGGGCGGGAAATAGCTTGTTGCGGGCGAGGTCTCCGGTGGCACCGAAGATAACCATAACGCAGCTGGCCGGTGCCGTGTCCCGCATCAGAATTCCCTCTTTTTGCTGCTGTGATGTGAAGGTAATGCCCGGTTCCGTCATAACTTCGTCTCCTGTAAAGTGTTGGCTTGTAGATGGTGGATACCGCTCTCGTCCGCTACGATCAGATCGGTGGCCAGCCCGAGAAAAAGGCCATGGCCGGCAATTCCTGCCCGCTGCTGCAGAGCAGCTGCCAGTCTTTGCGGTTCCACCAGCGGCCCGAAGCGGCAATCGGCAAGAAAATTGCCTTCATCGGTGCGCCATAGCTCCCCATTTACGGTGCGGCGCAGCAGCACATCAGCTCCTAATTTTTCAAGATAATGGACTTGCGAGGCAAGACCGAAGGGAACAATCTCCACCGGCAACCGGCAGCGCGTACCCAGTTGTTCCACCATTTTTGAACCGTCCGCGACGATAATTTCCCTCCGGCTGGCCTGGGCGACAATTTTCTCCCGCAACAGGGCGCCGCCTGCGCCCTTGATGATATTCAAGTGCGGTTCAATCTCATCGGCGCCGTCAATGGTCAGGTCAATGGAGGGGATATCGGTAAAGGCGGTCAGGGGTATGCTTTCCTGCCGGGCATCTGCTGCTACATTCTCCGAACAGGGCACGGCAACGATGTCTGTCAGCAGACCCTGCCGTAATTTTTCGGCAATAAGGCGCAAAGCCCAGATGGCGGTGCTGCCGTGGCCCAGGCCGATGACCATTCCAGATTCGACGAAGCGGACCGCCGCCTCACCGGCCTGCCGTTTCAGGTGTATTTGTTTGTTCGAATTCATTTTTTTATTTGATTACCACTACTACCATTTGGCGAAAAATTTTCTCGATTCAGTCTGTTCTGAGAAAAAAAAGGTATTTGAGTGCACAATCTTCTTTTTCGTCTTTTTTATCAAGGTATTACTGCCTGTTCAATTACAGATAAGAGTTCGGCTGGCATAATGCCGAACCAGAGAATGAGCAGGAAGATGACAGAACCCGCCACGCCGCCGGCCCAGTCGGTAGCCATCCGTCTTCTCGTTTTCCTGCCGTCCCGCAGATACAGGGCAACGATCACCTTCTGGTAATAGAAGATGGAAAGAAGGGCTGACAGCAGGCCGATACCGGCCAGCCAGGGAAAGCCTGCTTTGAATGCAGCGGTAAACAGCATGAATTTGCCGAAAAATCCCCCGCTCGGTGGTAATCCGGCCAGAGTCACCAGGGAAAGAGTCAGCAGCGCCGCACTCCAGGGCCGGCGATATCCGAGTGCGTTGAAGTTCTCCAAGTCATCCAGGTCATGTGTTTTGGGGGAGAGCAGACCGAGGCTGCCGAAAGCCCCGATATCCATAAGCGCATAAATCGCCGAATAGAAGAGTACGGCGGTGAATCCCTGCTTGCCGCCGGCCATCAGGGCCATCAGTATATACCCCATGTGGGCCACCGAGGAATAGGCCAGCATCCGTTTGACCTTTTCCTGCACCAGGGCGGTGAGGTTGCCGATCAACATGGTCGCTGCCGCAAGCAGCCAGAGCACAATGAGGAGGGAGTGGGGCATGGCTGGTATACCTTGGAAAAAGCGAACCAGGGCACCGATCATGGCAAGCTTTGAACCTGTGGCCAGCAGGGCGGTGATCGGAGCAGGGGCGCCCTGGTAAACGTCCGGCGTCCACAGATGAAACGGGACCAGAGAAATTTTAAAGCCGATACCAGCCAGGATAAGTAGAAAGGCCGGCAGGGAAAGCAGGAAATCCTTTTTTTCACCAAGAACAGCGAGGCTTTGCGCAATGGACATGGTCCCGGTGGCCGCATAGAGCAGGCCGATGCCAAAAACAAGAAAACTGCTGGCCACTGCCCCCATGACAAAGTACTTGATGCCCGCCTCGTAAGCCTGCGAGCGGTCCCGCTGGATGGCAATGAGGATATAAAGCGAGAGGGAAAGCAGCTCAAAGCTCACGAAAAAGATAAGCCAGTGGCTGGCGCCGACAATGCCGATCATGCCGAGGGTGGCCAGGAGCAAGGTTCCGTAGAGCACTTCACCGGACAGGCGGCGTAAACGGGCATAACGCTGGAGCAGCAGCAGAACGCCTAAGGTGACGGCAAGAAGCAGCAGGGTATAAAAACGGCTGAAGTTGCTGTTATCCAGAAGACCGGCGGCAACAGTCGCTCCACCCGAAAATGCTGCGGTGCCGACAATGGCAAGAACAAGGGTTCCCAGACTCAAGCCAAAGACCAGACCGGTGCTTTTCGGCCGGAAGGCGCCGCAGAGATAAACACACACTGCGCCTCCGGTCAGCAGCAGATGGGGCAGTATGGCGAACCAGGAATCATGCATCATTATTAAAAATTTCCTTTCTAAACCTTACAACTTAACAGCTCTCTCACCCCGTTGTGGTCAGGAGAGCTGCGACCGGTCCCTGCAGCAGGCTCAGAACCGGGGCGGGATACAGACCGATAAAGATGACCAGCAGGGCCATGGGCAGCAGGATACAGGTTTCCCTCAGACTCAGGTCCATTGGTTGTACTGTACTGACGGTTGGCCCGAACAGGATCTGCCGGACCAGCCGCAGGAGGTACAGCAAAGTGAGCAGCATGGCGGCAAGTCCGAACCCGGCAATCACGGGGTATACAGTAAAGGCGCTGAACAGGATCAGCATCTCGCTGACAAAATTATTCAGTCCGGGAAGTCCCACAGCCGACAGCGCAAAAAATAGAAAAAAACCACTGTATACAGGAATCTGCTGCCAGAGGCCGCCTATC